>NZ_JBMJAR010000015.1:0-36523 GCF_049221845.1 Campylobacter sp. GB48 | reverse complement strand
TAAAACTTAAATATTTTTGTAAAATTATATAAATAATATTTTATAGGAATATATAATGAATAAGATTGATAATATTGCAAATTTTTTAGATAGCAACTCTAAAAAATGTTTAGCTATAAATGGGTCTTGGGGCATAGGTAAAACTTATTTATGGAAACAAGTTGAAAAGAAACTTTCTAAAGATAAAAAAGTTGTTTATATAGATCTTTTTGGCAAAGAAAGTTATAAGCAAATATTAGAAGAAATAGTTGTAAGCCTACATGGAGATTATAATAAAATTACCAAAACAACTTTTAAAGGTTTAGAAGGTTTGGTTAAAAGTATAAGTGGCGGCTTAATAGATATAGATAGTGATGCTATTTTTTCCTTTTTAAAAAAGGAAGACTTTGATAATATTATTGTGTGTTTCGATAATATAGAAAGAAGATCTGATAATCTTTCTTTGAAAGAAATTTTAGGACTTGTAAATTTACTTAAAGAAGAAAAAGAATGTAATGTTGTTGTGATTTTTCATGAGGAAGAATTAAAAGAACAAGATAACAATCTGGCTAAAAACAATAAAGAAAAACAGACTAAACAATACAATAGTAAAAACTGGTATCGAATATACAAAGAAAAGGTTATTGATTGTGAAATAACCATAAAAAACAATGATGAAGTAGCAAAAGCAATTATAAAAGATAAAGTAAATAAATATACTAAAATTACAGATGAGATAAGAAATATTATTGAAAATATTATTTTCGAAAGATATAAAGAACAATGCAATGGAAATCTAAGATTGCTATATCATGTGTTAGAGCATATAGATTATTTTAACAAGCATTGTTTTTTATTGTTTTGCAAGTATGAAAATAAAAAAACATTTTCAGATGCTCTAAAATTAAGTTATAAATCATTAATATCTAAAACTAAAAAATATCTTTCTATTAAAATAGAAAAAAATGACTTATCTTCAGATTATCATCTTTATGAAAAATACCTAAAAAATATGTTTTATTTAAGTAAAGAAGAAAAATACCAACTAAGACGTGATTTTTATCAAACTTTAAAAATTGATCTTTATTATAAACTTCAAAACTGCAAGATAGAATATTTAGTAGGTAATTTAAGTGATGAACAATTTGTAAAAGATATTGAGAATTCACTCCTAAAAATAGACTTTTATTCAAAAAATGGAATGACATATTATTCTTATGGTTTTTATCAAATTTTACTTTCAACCTACACACAAATTACAAATAAAAAATTAAGCAACATAGAAGAAAAAATCAATAAACACTATATAGAAGCTCTTGTTATGGAAGAATTAGAATTTGATTTTCGCGATGATTATAAATCAGATAAGAACCTATTAAAATTATTAGAAAACGAACAATGGAAAGATTATTATGAAGAAACTAAAGAAAAACTCAAAATAAGCAAGTATGAAAATATTAATGATTTTATCAATAGCTATGAAAATATAGAAAGTAGTTTTTATCCTGAAGCGATCAAGCAATATAATTTTTTTAAAAGAGAAGAATTAGTACAGCTATTTAAAAATAATAACGATTTTTGTAAGAAATTTTTTAATCATTTTTCTAAGAATATGGTTATAAATCATAAATTTGATGATGATTTAAATAATCATTTATTTCAAGCTTATTTAGATTTTTTAGATTTAGATGAAAATAAAATAAAAAAAAGTATTGTTTTAAAATATATAAATTCACAAAATAGCGTATTAAGAAAGTTACTAATAGAAAATAATCACTAGCTTTCAAAATAAAATCTTTTCATTGCTTTTTGCAATTTTTTGTTAAATTCTTTTAAATTAAAATAAAAGGATTGATCATGCAAATGCAAGAAGTAATTGAGAAGTTAAAAGACATACTTGCAAGTGAAGGTAAGCGTGAATTAAAAACAAAAGATATAGCTAAAGAATTAGGTATCCATCCAGACACTTTTAATTCTATGAAATTTAGAAACTCTATTCCTTATGCACATATTTTAAATTTCTTAGAAAAAAGAAATATTAGTATTAATTACTTCTTTTATGGAAGCTCTCCAAAAGATCAATTAGAATGTGAATACAAATATAAAATTTTAAAACTATATAAAACCAATGCTAGCTTAGGTGGAGGTGGTATTAATGATATTTTAGACTTTGAAAACATATTAATAGATCAAAAGATATTAGATTTTTTTAAAACAAAAGATTGTGAGCTTATTACTTGCTATGGTGAGAGTATGGAGCCAATTATCAAAGATAGAAGTATTTGCGTAATAGATAGAAATAAAACTTTTAAAAACAAAAGCATTTGTGTGGTCAATACTAAAGATGGACTTTTTATCAAACAAGTTTTAAAACAAGATAATGGAGTAATTTTACACTCTTTAAACCCTTTATATAAAGACATATTTTATAAAAATGGAGATTTTTTGCTAATTGGTGTGGTAGTTGGAGAGCTTTCTAAGATCTAACAGCACACAATAAGCTTTGCCAAGCTATTGTGCATTTAATCAACAAAAGGAGAAAAAATGAAAGAGATTAAAAACTATACTGATGAAGAATTAAAAGAAAAAATTATGCAGGATTTAGAAGATGAATTTAAATTTTTGTATAAAAGACTTTTAAAAGAAAAAGATTATCTAGCAAGAGATAATATCTTAGAGCTTATGAGCATTTATAATATGGGAATATATTCTTATTCTATTGCAAAAATACTTGAAATAAATGAAGATAAAACCATTATACAAGTGCCTTTATTTGAAAGATATATTATAGGTAGGAAATTTGTAGTTCAATACAATAGCAAAAAACAAAGATATGAATTAAAAAGCACTTTTTGTGAATTTTAAGGGGTTAAAAATGAGTATAAAATATCCAAATATAAAAGTTAAATTAATCGGAGAAGATGGTAATGCTTTTTCAATTTTAGCTAGAGTTGATAGTGCTTTAAAAAAAGCTAAAATACACAAAGATATTAGAGATGAGTTTTTTAAAGAAGCTACAAGTAAAGACTATAATCACTTATTAAATGTCGTATCAAGCTGGGTTAAAACGATATAATTTACAACAGCACACATTCAGCTAAGCCAAGCTAATGTTGTCTTATCAAAACAAAAGGAGATAAGATGAATAGAATAATATCAGATATAAGACAAGGTATTAGCAAAAGATTTGTAAATGCAATTTGCAATGCCAACAATGATGTTGTATTAGAGTATCTTAAAAATGGTATGAGTGCTACAAAAGAATGCATGGGCGAACAACCTATGTTTTATGCTATTAATCATAATAATTTTGGAGCTATTTTACTCCTATTAAAATACGGAGCTATTTTAGAAAAAGATTATCTAGAAGAATGCAAAGAAAATTTTAGAAAAGAAGCTTTAGATTTTTTAGCTTCTTTGTTTAAATAAAAGAGAATATTAAAAAAATATTCTTTTAACTTTATTTTTAAAAGTTCATTATTAAAACTTCCTTGCTCTCTTTTCTTTTTAAAACATTGTTATTTAAAGAATATCTTACTTTGAGCTCCTTAAAATTAAAATCTTTATAAAGTTCTCTTACAAGCTCACAATCATTATAAGAAAGCATAAATTTACCCTTGATGTTTTTTAATAACTCATTTAATAGTTTATGCTCTTTTATTCCAAAACCATTAGTGTTTTTATAATAATTTTCAGTCCCCACATAAGGTGGATCTAAATAAAACAAAGCTTCATTGTAATCATATTCTTTTAAAATATATTCAAAGCTTTTATTCTCAATACTAGCATGTTTAAGCCTTTGTGTGTGCAAGCTAAAATCTCTAAGTAATCTTTTTGGCGCTCTTTGTTTGCTCATAGCAAATTGACCCATGCTTGATCCAAAAGAAGTGTTTATAAGATAAAAATAAAAAGCAGCTCTTTCTATATCATTTCTTGGCTTTAATTCTTTATTTTTTATCATTGCAAATATCTTTCTACTTACTAACATAGAATTAAGCACATTTGCTAAGCTTTGTGGTTTATTTCTAATACAAAGATGTAGATTAATAAGCTCGTTATTTATATCATTAATAACTTCTATTTTTGAAGGACTTTTTTGATAAAAAACACTCAAAGCTCCACCAAAAACTTCTATATAAGTTTTATGCTCTGGCATTAAAGCAATGATTTCTTTAGCTAAATAGTTTTTACCACCCACCCAAGCAAATGCAGCTTTTAATTTAGTTTGTGTAGGTTTAGTTTGTGTGCTAGTTTTTAGAAATTTGTTTATAGTGTTCATAACAAATTCCTTTTAAAATAAAATTTAATTAGCTAGCTTCTAAAAAGAAGGTTATAATGCTTTTGCTAGTTTTTAGAAAGGAGAGCTTATGGCTTTCCTATTTTAGTTTTTGCTAATTTTTTTAATAAAATCTTTGGTATCTTCATAAATTGTTTCTCTTACGCTTTTATGCAAAACATTGTTATTATCTATTGGTAAAAAAGCTCTTGCTGGTATATTTTTATTTTTGCTACCATATTGATGAGTAAGTCCATATTTAAAACCTTTCTTACTTTGTATATTATTAAAAACTTCTACACTATTTTTACTAACTTTACTTTGCCAATTCGTTTCTTTGCTTAACTCACCATCTCTTTTTAAAATACCATTATTTTTTCCTTCTTTAATTTTTTGTTTTATTGTTGCTGGTTTTAAGCCTTGCCATTTTTGCCCAAAAATACTACGCTCATTTTTAAAAGAATCTATGATAGCATTTCTCATACTTTCTCCAGCACCTGCTAAAATGCTTTGCCCATGTTTATCCATATCTATTAATTTATCACAAGCCTTAAAAAAGTTTTCAAGTCCTTTAATCTCTATATAATCGCTCATAAATTACCCATAAATAGTAGTATTGATTTTATTTTGCTCTTGTTTTCTTAAAGCATCAAATATGCTTTTTTGTATAGCAGTAGCAAACTCTTTCATATTAAAATTACCATCTTTTGTGGCTATATTAAAAGTACCATTGACCGTTACATTGATACTGCCATTGTTAAAGCTTGGAGTAGAATTAATTGGCATTTGTTTGATACTTTTTGTTTCTAAAATTTCATTTGTTTGTGGTAATTCATCCCTATAAGTATTAATAATCTTTTCTTCACTTTGTTTATTGGTACTTACTTTAACTTCATCATCATTTAAACCAAAAAATCCTAAAACATCATTTATGAAATTTCCTACAGAAGCTATTGCTTCACTAATCCAAGAAAGTTTATCTCCAAACCACTCAAACATGCCACCAAAAATAGCATAAAAGAAGTCGCTTATTCCCTGCCAAATAGAATTAAAAATATTTACTATTGGATTAAATATTGGCTTCAACCATTCTATAAAAGAGGCAAACCAAATCTTAACTTTGTCCCAGTTAGCTATAATAACTCCTGCAGCAATGCCAATTGCAGCTAATGCAATACCAAGTGGACTAGTAAGCATTGTTATGGTTAAAATTTTAATACATCTTGCTACATATATAAAAGCTTTAGAAAGATTTGCTAGTACAAGATTTAATCCTATAACAGCTTTTTTATAAATAATCGCTGCAATCACACTAGCCATTAATCTAATTCTTACTAGTTTTAATGCAAGAGCTTTACCGATAAGTGATATTTTTGAAATATTACAAGAATTGGCAAAAGCTAAAAGATGAATTCTTGCTGCTATTAAGACATTCTTAAATAAAAGAGTGGAATCTTTAACATAGTTTTTAGCAAATGCATATGCTAATATTGCTGGTTTTGCAAGTAAAAAAGTAACGGTAGCTGTAGCTATAATTGTACTAAGTACTGGAAAATTTGAAAGTAAGGTATCTATGATATTAGTAACAAAGCTAAAGCCTAAAGCTACTGATTTAACTACAGGGAGCAAAGCATCTGAAAATTTAATTGCAATAGCAGTAATGTTATTGCCAAGTATTTTTAAAGCAGCAGCTGTTGTATCACACTTGTTAATTAATTCTTTATCCATAGACCCTTTTTTCTCTTCAGAGTTTGCCATTTTTAAGAGCTCTTGATAACGATCATAACCATTTACTAAAGTAGTCATAGCTCTGATTGTACCACTATCATTGCCAAAAATATTAGTTATTACTCCTATTTGGGATTCTTTGTTGAGTGTTTTTATGCGTGAAAGTAAAAGATTGATAGCTTCTTGAGAGTTTTCATTTAAAGCTTTTTTCATAAATTCACCACTAAGTCCTAATTGCATAAAAGCTTCTTCTGCTTTTTCTCCTAACGCATCTGCTGTAGAAAGTTTAGTAAGCATACTTGAAATTGCTGTTCCTGCAACTTCAGCAGGAATTTTCACTTCATCAAGGGTGGCCGCAAGTGCAGCCATATTTTCTCTTTGAAGTCCTACAAGATTGCCCATTCCACCAATTCTACTTATAATATCTACTATATTCTTAGCATCACTAGAACCTTTATCTGCTAAATAATTAATACTATCACCTAAATCTTTTATACCTTTTACATCAGTTTGCAAATTTGCCATAAGACCACCTATGGCCTCACCAGCCTCATCTGCTCCCATCTCGAAAGCAACTCCCATTGCAGTAGCTGTTTTTCCAAACTCAAGAGCTTCTTTACTAGCTAAACCTAACTTTCCTCCTTCGCTTACTATTTTTGCAATCTCTTCAGCACTCATTGGCAGCTTTTTGCTTAAATCTATAATATCTTGCTTGAAATCTTTTAAACTATGTCCCTCGCTAAGCTCTGTTACTTTTTTTACATCAGCCATTGCGCTTTCAAAATCAATTCCAACTTTTATACTTTTGCCAACAATCCCACTGCTTATTAAATTTCCTAAGGTAAAAATTTCATCTTGCAATCCTTTTCTTTGAGCTTTTAATTCTTCTCTTAGATTGCTATTTAATTTAAGGGTATCTAGTTGTTTTTGTAAGCCACTAATGCCGAGTTTGGTTTTTGCTGCTACTTTTTCTAAATTGCTAAAATCTTTAACTATTTTACCAACAGCACTTGCATTTTTAGTCACTAAACCTAAAACAACACCAATTCCAATACTTCCAGCATTTTCCACATTCAACCCTTTTTAAGTGTTTGTATTTTAAAATCTTTGCTATGAAAGTTTTAAAATTTATTAACGATGATACAATTTCGCACATTGCTTTATTATTAACAACACTTATACCTGCTTTTTTAATAAGTTATCAAAGTGCAAATGATGGTTTTTTTAATACAATAGCTATTTTTATCTTTTCTTATTTTATAGGCATTATCACAACCGCTATTTTAATGATGATTATGCCACCTATTGCACTTTTAATTGTTTTACCAACTTGGTGTTTAATTGCAGTTTTAGACTTTGTTTTATATGTAGCTTTAAAATTTTGTTCTTTTAAGAATAAAACAATTAAAAACTCTTAGTTTTTAACAACTCTTTTGCTATTTCTAAAGCTTTTTCAAATTCTTCCAAATCTAAATCTAACACCTCATTTAAACCCCAATTTAAACTATGGCTTATAAGAGCTACAGCTTCTAGGCTATAACTCCTGCTTCTTGCAAAAAATCTTTAAGAGCATTTTGCAAAACCATAAAATCTTTAAGATTTAATTCTTCTATGTCGCTTTCTTGTTTATTTGTAAGCGTAGCTATCATATAAATAGTTTGATCCATTTCTTTATCACTTTTACTGGTAGCATTTTTTAAAACACGCACATTAGGTGCTTTCATTTTTAACTCTTCGCCATTTTCAAGTTTAATTAGTTTTTCTTTCATCTTTTACTCCTTTTAATGTTTAAATTTAAATTAACCAGCATTTAAATAGTTAAATTAGAGCGTACACCACTCATTAAATCAATACCATTAATCATTAAAATAGTATTTTTATGATCATAAATAATAATTGGTGTTTTATTTCTTCTTTGTATATAAGAATGAACAGCCATTTTTACTTCAATTTCAACTTCTTTTCCGCTTTCATGATCACTTTCATTTAAACTTATAAACTCACCCATAATTTCAGCGCTAATTCCATGATTATCACCTCCTTGATGCACACTTTCTCTAAAAAGAATAGGTGCTTTAATAGCACTATAAGTTGTATGAAAAAATGCAGCATAAACTACTGGATCAACCACAGAAAGTTTAAAAGAGATTTCTAATGGTTTTAACACGCCACTACCATAATTTGCACTTAAAACTCCTTTTGTTTCTATCACTTCTTGCTCTATATCAGGAAGTTTTAGATTTCTAACTACTCCTAAGTAACCCTGACCATCTATATAAACATTACATTCTTGTATAACTTCCCCGATTCTTCTTTTCATTTTTACTCTCCTTGCATAGTTTTAATCAAATCATCACTCCATTCATCTGAGTATTTGAAGTTAATTGTTAGTTGTTTTACAATTGGGTTATTCATGATTTTTACTTTTAAGTAAAATTTACCAGCGCTAACATTGCTTGGAGTGTTTTTTTCCTCATCCCACTCTACATCATAACCAATTAAAACATTAGCACCTTTTAAATTTCTTAGCATTTCTTCAACACTAATCTTCACAAAATAAAGCTCACTAGCTTTTTTATCTATTGCTTTAAAAGAAGCCTTTTGAGCTGCTATGGCTATACGATCAAAAGTTCTTACTCTTGCTAAATCTTGCCATATGGTATCTTCATCGCTGCTTTCACCACCCCAAGTTCTAAAGCCTTCATAAAGAATACAAGTTGAAATATGAGCATTTCTTAATCTCTCTGCATCACAATCTTCACCCATAATAAATTCCACAAAATGCTCACTCCCAGTTACTCCATTCATAACTCTATTGGAGTAAGAATCACTAAAGCCATATTCTTTGTCTCCATCAGTATGTGCTATCATTGCTGCTATGATTGGACTTTGAGGAACATAGGTGTATTTTCCTTGGGTATTTAAAATTTGTACCCAAGGCCAAGCTGCAACTAATCTTTTTGAGCTAAAACTTTCCATAACATTAATAGCTTCTCCAGCATTATTTGCATATAAATCTACTATAGCTGTAATATTCATAGCCTCTGCTACGCTTTGAAGTTTAGCTTTTATACCTGCTTCATGAGAATAATAAGGAGCAATGATTAAATCAGGAGCAAAGCCTGTGCGATGCTTTGCTTTTTTAAACATTTCTATCGCTTCACTTGCATTTGTTAAAGTGTTTTCATCCTCTGTATCTTTTTCAAAAAAACTAATGATAATCACATTAGAAACATTTTGTAAATTAATGCATTCTAAAGTGTCTAAGAGTCTAAAATCTTGTAAATTATGCTCTTTAATCAAATCACTTACAAACTCTTTTGCTTTGTTTGCATTGGAAAAAGCAAAAATTGGCATAGTTTGGGTGCTTTCATATCCAGCCTTAGTATAAATCATATCTTTACTTGCACCCTCAATCACTCCAGCTATACCTATAGGTGTATCACTTTGTATAGCTATAGGACTTGCTGCACCATTTTCTATAGTAAAATTAACTCCATAATTAGCTGCCATTATTTAACTCCTTTTTTTAATTCTTTTGATTTTGTGCTTAAAGTGTTAGCTGCATTATTAAAATCATATAATTCTTGAAAATCTGAGTTTAAATCTTCTTGTAAGAATGTATAAGAAATAACGCATTTTGATATGACTTGCTCATTTTCATCAATTAAATCTAAAGTGATAAAAATCTTATCAATATATAAAGCTTGCTCAATAGAACTTAGAGTGTTTTCTTTTAAAATTTTATAATCTAATTCTGCTTTAAATATTGCGCTTTTTTCATTGATTAACACAGCGCTTGCTTCTTTTGGATTTAACTTTCCAAGATACTCATAAGATCCTTGAGTATTAGCACTAATGCTAAAATTTTTTCCATTATCTGCAAAAATAGTAACTAAAGATATTTTTGCTTTTTTTGCATTATTTGGAAAGCTTTTAATTGTAAATTTTTCAAAATAAGCCAAAGAGCTTGCTTGAAACTCTATTTTTTCTTTAAAAGTAAAAATAGGATTTTCTTTTAAAGAATGTCTATAAAAAAGCTTTTTACCTTCTACTTTAAGCTCTATGTTTAAAGCATTTTTGCCATTTAAACCATCTTTAGTATGACTTAGTTTTTCATTTATAAGTTTTTCTATAAATTCTTTATCAATTACTTCTGGTTTTTGAATTGGAGGTTTTATTAAGCCACCTTGCCCATCTTCTGGTATATAAGAAATGCCATAATCCATTTAAACTCCTTTAAATACCTTTTAAAAAGCATTTAATTGCATGAAAGCTATTGCACGCATGATAAAAAATAAAAGTTTTAACACTAGAACATCCTAAGGCTTGCATAGCTTCTTTTAAAGCTAAATCTGCTAATTTATAATCATTTCTAGAATTAGCTCTTTCACATAAATAATCATGCACAACAACTGCACTTAAATATTCAGGTGAGTTTGGTGGAAAAATACTCCAAAAAATTCTAGGAATATTTGCTCCATTGCTTGTAAAATTAGCAGGGATTTTTCCTTTAAAGCTTTTTAAACTAAACTCATAATCTTGCACAAGTATAAATCTATCTTTGCTAAATGGTTTTAAAATTACTTTTTTCATCATTCCTCCCAAACAATAGCTTCTAAATCTTGCTCAGATTTAGCTTGTTCTATTCTTTCTTTTAAGATGTTTGCTTTAAAGGTAATTTCTTGGGTATGATAAGCCACCATTGAAGCAAATTTTAAAAAATCTTGTGGTGTAAAAGTTACTTTTTCATCATTTATATCAATCCAAATGATTTCAGAGATTGAGTTAGTCCCACTTTGCATATCAAGCATTAAATTAGTTACAGCTCCATTGATGTTGAGTTTGTCTTTTTCTCTTGTTTGGAAAGTATGCTCATTATAAACAAGTCCGCTTTCTAAAGCCTCATCTCTTTTAGTTTGAATTTCATGTTTTTTCTTTTCTTTTAAAACATTTAATTTTTCATCTTCTTGTGAAATTGCTAGTAAGTATTCAAAATACAAATTCTCATTTTTATTTGCTAGACAGTATTCTTTTACTGCTTTAGTGCCATTTTCAATTTCTTCGGGTGTGATATCATCTTGATATTGACTAAACCCATTAGTTTCAGTATAAGTAAGCTCTCTATTCACATTAGCTATGGTTCTATTTGTTTCCAAACAATCATTTATTACTTCTAAAATTAATTTTTCGTATCTTGTTCCTATTTCTTTAATTACTATCATAAAAACTCCTTATATATTTATATAGCCACCATCTGCAGTTAAAACACCCTTAGTTATATTTGATGCTCTATTATTATTTAACTCTTTAATGCCCCTAACAACAACAAATCCTTCAGCTATATAGGCAAAATTTAATGTTATATTTGAAACTATTTGTAATTTTCTTACAATAGACACAAAACCACCTCTAGTTATAAGTACAGAACTACAAAAACTATTTTCTGTATTAAAAAAAGTTTCTATATTTCCTATCTCAATATTACTATTAACGTTATAGATTGGATTAAATTGTCTATTTCCTGTATAATTAGATTTTACATTGCCTAAAATAGCTACAGAAGACCAAAAAGTTAATCCCTGTATTGTTAAATTGTTAGTATCTTCGGTAATAATGTTAACTTCAATATTTTCTATATTAATATTGCAATTTCTAAAATCAGTAATTCCAACATATTTTTCATAATTTATAGTTCTATTAATCAAAAGGTTTTTAATATATACATTGCAATTGATAATATTACTATAACCTTTAAAGTATATACTTTCAGAAAAATACAAATTGCTATTTACAGCATTTAATATGATATTTAAGCCTATCAAGTCACATAAGTTAGAATTTTTGACATTAAAGGTAAAAGAACCTTCCATGCTACCTTCTAATAAAACCCTCACATAACTTAAATTTACGTTATTTAAAATTATATTTAGTGGTCCTTGGTATCCAGGTTTTATAGTTATAGTAATAAAAAAGTTTTTTATTGTTTGATATTTACTAGCTTCATCTAGTGCTTTTTGTAAAGTATTAAAGTTAGTATCACTTTCAGCCTTACTGCTTACTGTCCAAGATAGATTTTGTATTAATAGTTTCGCCTTAGCCTCCAAGCTTTCTTGAATACCTGCAATATCACCTTCGTTTTTTTCAAATTTATCCATCAATGCATCAGCTCTATTTATGACTTCTCCCATATTGTGAGCTAATTCATCTATTTTTGAACTCATATCAACACTCATTTATTCTCCTTTGATTTTGTCTATTTTTTCATTAAAAATTTTTAAGATAGCATTAGAATTACTTGTTATAGGCAATAAGAGATTTATTTTCATACTATCAACATAATCTTTACTTGCTAAAGCCATACTCTTATCAAGTTCTAAGATCACATCTTTAGTATTGGAAAGCTCCATTATGATTTTAAAGATAATCTCTTTAGCAGCACCTTCTTCTAAAAGTGGCTTATAGGTTCTTGGGACATTTCCTATAGCGATTAAATCATTTTCATTATCATATATACCTATAGCATTAATCTCAAATCCACCTTCATTTGCACCTATAATGCATTCTAAAATCAAATGATGATCATTTTTTTCATCCACATATTTAGAATTAATATTTGCTTCATACACAATCTCCTCTAGACTTTGCATCTCTTCTTTAGGAATGATAATTTTTGAAGAGGCTTTAAATTTAGAAAGAACTATAGCTTTTCCACTAGCTCTTGCATCGATAATTTTTGCTATACCTATTTTTGTGAGTATGGTGTAAAATTCACTATTCATAAAACAACTCCACTTTGTATATTTTTCTCACTAATAAAAACAGCTATTGCGTTAAAAGAAGAAAGCTTTGCTTGTCTTTGTCTTACTCTAAGCGGTAAAACACTTATATTTTCTATTGTAAAATTGGCACTAGCATTGTATTTATCACAATTACTTTGCACTTGTAACTCTATGCTTTCTAAAACACTACGCACATTTTTATACTCATAAATAAGTTTTTCAAGCTGTTTAAAAGTGTTTTCATCAAAAGGTTTATGAGAACTAGTTACTTTTACTTTAAAATGATAAGGCTTACCATCATAATTAAACCATTCTTCTACTAAAGCTGTATCAAATACTGCTTTTAAGCTTTCTTTTATGGCATAGGTAGTTCCTGCATGTCTTTTAAGCATTAAAGCTTTGCTTAAAAGCGCTCTTGCTTCTTTTTGGCTTAAACCATCAATACTTACATCATAAGCATTTGCTAAAATTGGCAATAATCTTTCATCACAATGCTGTGCTAAATTTGTGATACTAGCTAAATTTAAATCTTCAAATCTTGCCTTTGCACTTAAATCAATAGCTTTGCTTTGTTTTGGGTGGTGGTTTAAAACTAAGTTACTCATAATATAGCCTTTTCATAGCTAAGTTCAAAGCTAATTTTTGCAAACTCATCATCAGCTATTAATATATTTTCCAAAGGTAAGTCTTTTAATTCTTGCTCTTCTTCATTTGTATTTTTTTCTTTAATGCTTAAAATTTCACTCTTATAAACCCCATCTTGATGTAAGCATTTATAAATAAATCCCAGTGCTAAATCTACACTTAAATCAAAATCACTTTGTAAGGCATTGATTTTTTCGCTAATTTCATTAGCACGACTTAATTCTAAAAGCAAAAGTTTAGCTTCTATAATAAACTCTCTTTTCTTAGCCAATTCCACACTTACTTCATCAGTTAAAGGTCTTCTTTCATCTGCGCTTAAATACTCTTTAACCACATCAACACTTGTTTCATCTTCACTTTTAATAATAACTCTTACTTTTCCAGCTCCATTATTTAAAGCTTTAATAGAAGCTACCTTAGCACTTGCACTTAGGGCATGGTAGATATATCCTTTTTCACTTCCTGCTGTTGAAAATCTATGCACACTCATTACAGCTCTTTCTCTTAAGGCTTCATCACTTTCTTCACTTGCTCCACCACTAAAACTTTCAAGTTGTTTTATTTTAGTTACAAAAGGAAGTGGAGTTTGCAAAAACTCGGTTTTACTTTCTTTACTTTGCACAAACTCATCAAGTTCTAAAATACCTTGTGCTTTGTTTTGTCCTTTTTTGATTATCACTTCTTCTTTTAAGGTAGCAATATCAGCATTTTCATTGGAAAAAATCGCACCCTTTGGAATGATTACATCATAAGTAAGAAAAGTATTTAATTCAAACTCTACTTTGGCTGTTGGTTTAACTCCTTTAAGCCTTTGTATCAAATAGCCATTTGCTACTACATTATCTAAATCACTTCCACTAGCATAGTGCAAATATGTAGCTTTTATTGCTTCATTAATTCTTGCTCTAATTATCATTTCTCTATAAGCAAGTGCTTCTAATACAGCCTTAAAAGGATCTGATTCTAAAAGCTCTACATTTTCATTTAAAAAGCTTTTAAAAAGCTCTTCAAGATCTTTTAAAATATTTTCAAAATCAAGCTCTTCTATGATTTTTGGATAAGGAATATCTTTTAAAAAGCTTTGTTTAAAGTATGCATTATTAGCGTTTAAAATTTCACTCATTTACTAAGCTCCACTTTTAAATCCTGATAATTTTCAAAAAGCAAGGTAATGTTTAATTTATTATCTTTGCATTCATTCAAACGCACACCTTTTAACCTTACTCTTTTTTCCCACTTTGAAATAGCCTCTGCTGTATATCTAGTAAGTTTGATTTTAAAATCATCATCAATTTTTCTATCTATTAGTGTATAAAGCAAAGAACCATACTCAGGTCTCATTACTCTTGAACCCAAAGGAGTGATTAAAATGTCTTTAACACTTTCTTCAATGCTAACCATAAATTTCATTCTATACTCCACTTACCACCATCTGCTGTGTCAATTGCTTTGGCATTTTCTTTAATTTCTTCTACAATAGCTGCAGCTAAGGCTCTTAAAAACGGCATAGAATATCTTCTATATCCCCTGCCATTATCTTCATCTTCTACTCTTAAGTAACCTTGATCTTGTAAATGTTTTTCCATTTTTAAAACTAAAGAGCCTTGTGAAATTGCCATTAGATTTTACTCCTTGTATTGCCTGAGCCATGTGGATGTGGGCTTCCCGTAAAAGCACAAATGCATTCAGTAGTTACCACACCTTTACCACCAAGTCCTAAATCAATACTAGGACTATCAACTAAAACTTTTTCTGCTTTAATATGTGCATTAATACAAGTAATATTTATATCTTTAGTTACATCAAGCTTTAAAGTGCTACTCTTAGAGTTATATTCTAGGTGTGTTCCATCTTCAAAGTCTATATTAAAAGTATTAGTATCTGTGTTTTTTGCTTTGTGTTTTTCTTGATAAAGCCCACGCAAAATTACACCTGAATTTAAATCCCCGCGCACAGGCATTACTAAAACTTGTTCTCCTATTCTTAAAGGTGAAAAGCTCACTGCGTAAGAATTTGAAAAAGCTTGAAAAACACTTAAAAAATCAGTTACCATTTCTCCAATAGCAACTTTTGCTTTGTTGTCTTTAATGTCGCAAATGATGCCAAGCTCATTCATAGTTTTTCTACTTTCTTGCTTATTATTTTTTCTACAAGCTGTTCTATTTTAAGTAATGCATCTGTTCCCATGTAAGCTGCAAATCCACCCATAGCAACACTTAATTTGATACCAAAATTCAAATAACTTACAATTTCAAAAACTAAGTAAGCTACAAACATAGATCCAAGCATACCTTTTAAAAAGAGTATAAACTTGCCTTTTATGTTAAGCTCTTTGCTTAGCTTGTTTTTCGTTACTATTCCTACAAGTCCTGCTATAAAGCTTACTATCATTAAAACTATATATACAAAAATATCTTCTAACTTCATGTGCTAGTTCCTTGTAAGAATTTCAATCAAATAAAATAAAGTTAAAGCAAAGCTAGAAAACAAAGAAGCAATGCTAAGTTCAATAACTAGTTTCATTTTCATCCCATCCTGTGCAAGTTTTAGCAATACTTTCAATTTCTAAATAATATTTGCTAAGTTCTTTTGCACTAGCTAAATCACCCTTGTTTAAAGGTTTTAAAGGAAGCTTTAAAGGACATTTAACAGGTATTTTAACCTCGCTAAATTCAGTTTTAATCAAAATATCCTTGTTAGCACAAGCACTTAAAACAAAAGGAAGGATTAATAGTTTTATATAAAGAATTCTCATTGCTTGCTACCTAAGATATTAAAAAGCTCCTTATAAGCATTAAGCTCACTTTGACAGCTTTCATCCTTGATAAAAACCTTATCAACCTTTAAAACTTCTTTTAAAACCTCTTTGGGTTTTAACTCTATTTTTAATTTTTCAATAGCTTTATTTTGCTCTTTTAATTTATCTTTAAATACATTTATTTCACTATTTAAATGCAAAGACTTAAGCTTTAAATTTTCATTTTCTAAAGTTAGAGTATGGTTTTTAAAAAACAAAAAAGAACTTAAAATAACTAAGGCAAAAATAGCTATTTTTTCAAAGCCAAATAATTTAGATATATCAAACATTTTAAACCTTTAAGCATAAGTCCATCTTGCTTTTTTACCACGCGTATCAATATGTACAAAACCTGCATAAGGATTATCAAAATTATGTTTTATAGCAATCCCTAAACCTCTTTCGCCAAAATTATCTAAAACATATTGATGAACTTCCTCTGTTTTAACACCCTTAACTACAAAATCTACTGCACTCCCTAAGGTGTGTTGAGATTTAGGGGAACCGCCAACTTTAGCATTATGAGAAGCACATCTATAAGCACTATTTATAATTATAGATGAGTTAAAATGCTCCCTTATTTGACAAAGAATATCCACAAGCTCATCACTTGGTACACCTTTTGGCAATTCACATTTTCCACATCTGCATTTAAACTCATCAAGTTTAAAATAAGGGTTTGCTTTCATTTTCTTCTCCTTTGAATTGCTGCAAGTTTAATAAAAAAGGTTCTTTAAAAAATAGAAAAAAATTGTGCTAAAACCTTTGTGCAAAAATCATTATTTGAAAGTAAAAAACTCTCATTCTAAAATGCCATCAATTTTTTATAAGGAAACAAATGCTTAAAGAATTTGAAGTTGAGCTTTTAAAATTACTTGAAGATTTTAATATCAGAGCATATTTAGGGGAATTTGAAAATACTCAAAATATAGCAACTTGTATCAATGGTTTAGAAGCTTCGCTTTTGCTTGATTTTGAAGGAGAAAGCTATAAAGATTTAGAAAATAAAATAGGTACTTGGAAACTTTATATTTTAACTCACACCAAATCAAAAACACCTAAACATAGAATAGATGCAAAACACAAATTATTTGACACCATAGAAAGCGTTGATAAGGTGCTTTCAAATGCAGAGCTTAATAATGGCTTTAGGGTAGAGTTAAAAGATCTTAAAAAGATTTATGAAGGAGTTAGTGATCATGGTTATTTAAGTATTTATGCAAGAACTTTGCAAAGTGGTTTTTTGCCAAAAAATGATTTTTTAAGGATTTAAAATGTTTTTTATCAATAAAGAAAACCTAGTTGAAGCTAGCAATGATAAGCCAATAAAAGTAGCCATAAAAGGAGAATGGAAAGGTCATGCTAATGGTGTTTTTAAGATAGATGATAAAGATTTAGAGTCTATGATTGATAATTTTAATCAAAAAAAGATTGACATAGTTATAGATTATGAACATCAAACTCTTAAAAATGAAAAAGCTCCAGCTGCAGGTTGGATCAAAGAGCTTTTCTTAGAAAATGATGCACTAATGGCAAAAGCTGAGTTTAATGAGGAAGCTAAAAAATATATAGCAAATAAACAATACCGCTATTTATCTCCTGTCTTTGAATTTAATGCAAAAGACAATAAAAGTGGAAAATTAATAAGAGCAAAATTACACTCTGTTGCTCTAACAAACACACCGTTTATAGATGAGCTTGATGAGCTTATTGCTAATAAAAATAATCAAAATAAAGGAGAAAAAATGGATGAAAAAATTAAAGAGCTAGAATCTCAAATTATAGCTTTAAAAAATGAGAACGGATTGCTAAAAAAAGAAAATGAGGACTTAAAAAAACAAAACGAAGAAAGTACTAAAGATTTGGCTAATTCTTTAGTAGAGAATGCTTTAAGTAGTGGAAAAATTGCAAATTCTCAAAAAGAATGGGCATTAACTTATGCATGTAAAGACCTTGAAGGATTTACTGCTTTTATTAATAGTGCTCCAGAAATTAACAATATGCAAAATAATAAATTTGCAAACAAAAATACCCCAAGCAACAATGAAGAATTAGATGTTGTTAAAATGATGTTAGAGGCTTAAAATGGCAAGAAAAAACGAAAATCAAAACAAACCAAATACAAAAAATCTTGATGAAAATACACAAAATGAAGCTTTAAAATTGCAAGATGATGTAAAAGCAGTAGATGAAAATATTGAGTTAGTAAGCCAAAGCATTGAAGAAAAAACTACTCTCATAAAAGAACAAGGAGAACAAATGCCACCAAAAAATATACAAAAAAGTTTAAGCAATGAACCTTTAGTTGCTATGCCAAAAGGACTAGAAAGTCTTATTGTTAAAGATTTGTTTTCAATTAATGCAAAGGTTGATATGGAATTAAATCCAAGTTTAGCAAGAGGAACTTTGCTTATTAGTGAAGATTATGGGGAAAATTTTAAAAAATGCCCAAATGAAGATATTAGCGCTAAGGAAAATATCAAATTAGCAGTGCTTAAAGATGATGTATTTAATAATGGTTATTATGGAGTTTTGCTTATGGGCGAAGTAATTCTTTCAGATATTCATCAAAGTGCAATCAAAAAAGCTTTTTTGCAAAATTTAATTATTAATACTAAGGAGTAACAATGGATTTAGAAAAACTTTTAGAGATTTTTTCAAGCACAAAAGTTAGCGAAGTTATTAATCAAACCAAAGCTTCGCCGCATTTTGTAAGTGATACTTTTTTTAAAGAAAAAGTTCCTTCTTTAGAAAGTACAGCAAGAGTTGAAATTATAAAAGGAGCTGGTGTTGTTTTAAATAGTGTGAGTGAAAACGGGGAACACCTTTTAGAAGAAACCAGAAATTCTTATATTTTAAATATTCCATTACCACGCTTTGCATTAGCTGAAAGAATTTCAGCTAGCGAAATCAATAATTTAAGATCACTAGCTTTAAGAGAAGCTCAAATTAAAACTTTAAGCGGGGCTATTGGTGTTTGTATTAAGAGAATGAGGGAAAGCTTTGCTACCACACTTGAATACATGGCAAATGGAGCTTTGTTTGGCAAGATTTTAGATGGTAAAGGAAATGTGCTTTTTGATTTTGGTAGTACAAATAAAACTACTATTGAAGTTAAAAAAGATGGAAGTGCAACACTAGCTAATATATGCGATAGTATAGATGCTGCAATAGTTGATGAATTTGGCACTAATATAGATTATGAAGTGCTTTGTGGAAATGAACTTTTTGCGAGCATTTCTAATCTTGCATTGAGTGAAGATCTTTATAAAAATAATCTTGCAAGTAGAGATGAAAAAGATAAATCTTTAATTCTTTATGGAATTAAATTCCGCCGTTATAGTGCAAAATATAAAAATACAAAAGGTAAAAATGTAGAATTTTTAGCAAGCAATGAAGGTATTGTTGTTCCAAAAGATAATTCTAATCGCATTTACTTCACAAGAGCTAATCATACAGAAGCTTTAGGAAAAGCACCAAGTTTAATGTTTGTTTCTAAGCCTGAGATTTTATCTCGTGGAGCTGGAATTGAAATTGTAGGTGAAATGAGAGCAATGCCAGTTTGTACTAGACCAAATGGACTTATTAAGCTTGTTTTAAAATAAACGCATAAATTTAGCTTTAAAAGTATTTTTTACCTTTAAAGCTAAAAAGATATTAGAAAATTATTTTAAACGATTTTAACCATATTTTAACCAGCTTAAAAGGCAAATAATGAAAGAAGTAAAATCATTTTTAATCAACGAGTATGATTTAACCAAAGAATTAAGTTTTGATGATATTGCACAACTTAGCGATTTAAATGCCAATGGCGTGTGCGATAAAGAAGTAATTGATGATGCCATTAATGATGCACAAAGTTATATTGCAAGTTTTATAAAGATACCTAATAAACCAACTCCTCTTTTAAAAGATATTTGTGTAAAGCTTGCAATTATGGAGCTAAAACGCCGTAATGATTTTCCAAAGGAAAGTTTGAATGAAATTATAGAATGGGCAAATGATTTGCTTTTAAAAATGGCTAATAAAAAAATTCCAACTGAAATTGATGAAGATGATTTTATTCCACAAAACAAAGCTAGGGCGTTTAAACACAAAAGAAGAAGAATGGATTTAAGGAGTATAAATGGCTAGCAATGAGATTAAAGAACTTGCAAAAGAACTATACATTGCAGGTTTTGATATTTTCAAAATTGCAAAAATTTTAAACCGTAATGAAAAAACTATAAGAAATTACAAAGCAAAAGATGGAGATTGGGATAAGGTTAAAACTAGTCTTTTAACTTCAAAAATTAAAGACAAGGAGAGTGCATCTTTATATGAAAGCTTTACAGATCAAATGTTTCGCGCGATTGAAAATATCAATTCTGATGAAAAAATGAATGCTGAGAAAAAAACTGAAGCTATTGCAAGAATAGGAGATAGTTTTTCAAAAATGAGAAAAGTAGCAAGACTTGAAGATCCAAGTACTTATCGTTTAAATGTCGCTAAAAAGGTAGTTGAAATCATAATAAGCCATTTGAAAAATGATAAAGATTGTGTGAGCAAACTAGTATTGCTTTTAGAAAGTGGCGTGATAGAAAAAGAAATCTTAGCAATGGATGAATAATGCTTTTTACTAAAGAAGAATTAGATGAGTTTTTAATAATAAATGAGCAAAAACATGAGAGCACTCCAAACGAGTTAAAAAGTGCTATGCAAAGAAAAGACTTTTTAGAATGGATGGATGAGTTAAAAAATGAATTAAAAACTCAATTTTTGCATGAAAGTCATTTAGATCCTGCCTTAAAAGAAGAAAGAATTAAAAGAGCAAGTGTGGATTTTGATTATTTTGCAAGAACTTACTTTCCACATTATTTTACCATTAAAGGTGAGTGTGCTTTACATTTGCATTTAAATAAAGTTTTTGAAAAATTGGCACTTAAAAAAGAGAGTAAAGGAGAAAAACATGCTATAGCTGCCCCAAGAGCACATGGTAAATCAACTTATACCTCACAGCTTTTTCCTTTATGGTGTTTGGTTTTTAATTACAAAAGCTTTATAGTAGAAATCTCAGATGCAGTAGAGCTTATGGAAGGAATGCTTGAAGCTATAAAAGCAGAACTTGAAGATAATCCCCATTTAAAACTTGATTTTCCTGAAGTAGTAGGAATTGGCAAGACTTGGCGTGTTGGAGAATTTGTTAGTAATAACGGTGTTAAGGTTAAAGCTTTTGGAAGTGGAAAAAGATTGCGTGGTGTTAGATATGGGGTTAAAAGACCTGATTTGGTTATTTTGGATGATTTAGAAAATGACACCAATGTTAGAAGTAAAGATCAAAGAGATAAACTAGAAGATTGGGTAGATGAGGCTGTTTTAAACTTAGGAAGTGCTGATGGAAAGCTTGATGTGCTTTATATTGGTACAATTTTGCATAATGATAGCGTTCTAGCAAGAAAATTAAAACTTGGTTTTTGGAATCCAAAAGTATTTCGTTCTATTGAAGAATTTCCACAAAGACTTGATTTATGGGATGAGTATGCTACACTTTATAGAAATAGTGATTTTAAAAGCGCTCATAATTTTTACATAAAAAATAAAACCTTAATGGATAAGGGAGCTAAAGTTCTTTGGAGCGAGGCTAAAAGTTTAGAAGATTTAATGAAATTAAGAGCTGAAAACCTAAAAGCTTTCAATAAAGAGCAGCTTAATAATCCAAGAAGTGAAAATCAAATATTTAATCTTGAAACAATTAATTTTTATAATCACTTACCACCCATTA
Source organism: Campylobacter sp. GB48 (assembly GCF_049221845.1). NCBI lineage: Bacteria > Pseudomonadati > Campylobacterota > Epsilonproteobacteria > Campylobacterales > Campylobacteraceae > Campylobacter > Campylobacter sp. GB48. Next base: position 14,555 of record NZ_JBMJAR010000015.1, on the reverse strand, counting down.
GCCAATATTACATGTATATTGATCCAGCAGGAGAGAAAGCAAAAAGCGATTATACAGCAATTACAGTTATTGGTAAAGCTGCAAAGGGCTTTTATGTAATAGAAAGCATTGTTAAAATTTTAAAAGCACAAAGTATTATAAAAACTATTTTTAACCTACAAAAAATTTATAAGTGCCGTTTAATTGAAATTGAAACTAATGGCGGTCAATTTTTCTTAAAAAAATGGATACAAGAAAAAAGTTTAGAGAGCGGAGTGTTCTTACCATTAAGAGGTAAAAATAACAGTACTAGCAAGTTTGAACGTATTGAGAGTTTAAGTATTGCCTTTGAAAATGAAGAACTTTTTTTACATAAAAGCCAAACTATGCTCATAAATCAGCTTTTAGAATTTCCAGAGGGTAAAAATGATGATGCGCCTGATAGCTTAGCAGGTGCTTTTTTATTAGCAAGAACAAAATCAAGTATCAAAAGAAGAAGTCATAGTTTTACATCAAAGATAAGACATTTTTAAGGAAAATCTATGGAAAAAGTAAAAAAACCAAAAAGAGAAGTGTTGTTTAAAAATAATTCTTTGGTTGATATATTAATAAATTCAAATTATCTAAACATATCGCAAATTAACGAAAACGATCAAAGAGAGATATTTAAAGACCTAAGCTTTACTCAAGCTGTTCAAAGTAGAAAGGGTGTAATTCTTTCAAAACAAATTCAAATTATTTGCAAAAATGAAGCTATTAAAGAAACTTTTGAGTATTTATTCAACCCTGACTTAGTTGGTCAAATTTTAGAAACTCATCTTTATGGACTTAATGTTTTTGAAGTTAATTATAAACTTAAAAATGGTTTTTATTATCCTATTTTAAAGCAAAGAGATTTTAGAAATTTTACTCTTAATGAAAACGATGAGCTTATTTATAATGGCAATGGATATGATGAATTAGTTGAAGATAAAAAAGCAATTTATGGGCTTTTTGGATCTAATTTTTTATTTAAAAATGGTGATGCTTTACTCTCAAAGTTATATTTTCCTATAAAACTTAAAAATGCAAGTTTAAAATTTTGGATGGAGTTTCTAGAAAGGTTTGGCTCTCCTTGGGCTGTTGCGAAAACCGATAGTGATCCTGATGCACTTGCTAATGAAATACATCAAATGTTAAATGGGGATAGTGCTGTTATCGATAAAGAAGAAGAACTTAATTTAATTCAACCAAACACAAAAGCAAATTATGAAGAAATAATTAATTATTTAGATAATCAAATAAGAAGTGTTATTTTAGGTGCAAATTTAACATCACAAGTTAGTAGTGGTTCTTTGGCAGCTGCACAATCTCACAATCAAATTAGAAACGAAATAGCTGAACAAGATGGACAAATAGTACTTTTTGTACTAAATCGTGCGCTTAAATTTTTTAAGGAAATTAATCATTTTAATGATGAATTATATATGCAATTTTTTAATGAATTTGATCCGAAAAACGAACTTTGTGAAAGAGATTTGAAGCTTTTTAACATGGGATTTAACTTTGATGAAACTTATATTAAAAACACTTATAATGTAGATGGAAAGCTTGTTAAAGAAATTTTAACAACTAATGCTAAAAATAAAGAAATTTTTGAAAATAAAGCAACTTTAAAAGAAGACTTTGAAGAAGATTTTATAGATAAGGCTTTAGAACAAAAAGAATATTTACAAATTGATGAGGCTATGGCAAAATTTTTCAAAGAACAATTTGAAAAAACTATTAAAGAAAGCAAAAATTATGATGAAGCATTTGAAAAACTTCAAGGGAGTTTTTCTAGTCTCAAGCAAGCTGATTTTGAAAAATATCTTTATATGTCTTTAGTTAATTCTAATATCTTGGGATATTTGGAGGATTAAAATGCCAAACGTTAAAATAGGTTTTTTCCAAGAACCAAGTGAAGCTGTTTTATTTTTAAAAAATAAAAAGCCACAAGTTAGCTTTGATTATGATGAGCTTTCACATTCTTCTCATAAAAAAGTTTTTACTATTGCCAAGCTTATAGATGAAAGCTTATTGAAAGATATACAAGATTCTTTAGTAAATGCTATAAAAAATGGAGATAAATTTAGTACTTGGAGTAAGATTGCTGAAGAAAAATTAAAAGCTAAGGGTTGGTGGGGTTCAAAAGAAATTATAGATAGAAAAACAGGTGAAATTAGAAAAACCAATTTTAATAGTGCAAGATTAAAAAAGATTTTTGAAGAAAACTCAAGAAAAGCTAAAGCCAAAGCTATCTATGAAAATCAAATGAAAAGCATCAAGCCTTATCTTAAATATTGCACAAAACAAGATTCGCATGTTAGAGATAAGCATAGAGCATTTGATGGCATAGTTTTACATAAAGATGACCCTTTTTGGGATACGCACTATCCACATGTAAATATGCATGATTATGGTTGTAGATGTAAAGTTATAAATCTAGGAGAAAGTGAAGTTAAAGGCTTAAAAATTCCACCTTCAAACACCAAAGAAAGTGAATTTAATGGCTTTAACGATGAAGAGCTTTTAGATGAGCTTTATAAGCAAAAAAACACCGAAGTAATTCAAAATTTCATAAAACTTAACATGCTAAGTATTGCAGCCAAAAAAACAAAAGAAGCTAAGAGTTTTACTCACGAAAAAGAACTTTATACTTGGCAAAAAAGTTTAGATGAAATGGTAGATGAAATTATTGTTAATGACAATCAAAAATATCCTATTAATTTTATTCAAGTGGGTAAAATAGATAAAAGCACTAAGGAATTTTTAGAAAAGCTTAACAAAAAAGACTTAGAAGATTTATACTTTACACTTAGCAAAAACAATCTTTTACACGCAAGTCCTAAAAGAAAAGCAAACTACAATCAAGCCTTAAGTGTGGATGAAATCAAGCAAATTGTTAAGGTTTTAGATGAAGCAAAAGAGGTTTATTGGGATAAGAAAGAAGAAAGTTTGGTTTATTTTTTTGATGATATAAAAAATAGTAAAAAAGTGAATAAAATCATTATAAGACCTGATTACAAACTAAAAAAATTTGGAAAAACTAATGCGGTTATTACACTTGGGAAAGTGGATAAAGATAGAAAAGGTCTTAAGCACTTAGAAAAAATTAGATAGAGCGGTGGGACTTGCACCCACAATACGATGTGTTCTCGGACTGGTTACCGCACATCCTCAACTACTACATTGCAACCATCAACCCTATCTAACTAAGATAATTTTAGCTTTGCAAAACTAAAAAGGAGTTTAAATGGTTTTAGCTTTAGGAGAATTTGAGTTTAAAGCTTTAAATTTTGATAATTTAGAAAGAAGCTTAGAATACAACATACAAAGTCAAAATAGACTTAATAATCATAATGCTTTATTTGCAAGTTCTAAAGAAAGTGAAAAGATTAAAATACAAGGAAAAACCTTGCCTTTAAAAGGGGATAGAAACACTTACTTAGATAAACTTGAGAATATGGCAAAAGAACAAAAATCTTATATTTTAATAGGGGCTAATGGAAAGTATTATGGTAAGTTTGTGATTTTGGCTTTAAATGAAAATAGAAGTGCATTTGTAGATGGAAGTGGCTTTGTAGCACAAAGCTTTAGTATGGATTTAGAAAGGGACTTTGATGAATAAGATTTATATAGCTAAAAATAATGAAAGACTTGATAGTATAGTTTATAAACATTATAAAAATTTACAATGTTTTGAACAGGTATTAATAGCTAATCCAAAATTAGAACCCATTTTAAAAGCAGGAGATAAGATTATTCTACCGCAACTTGAAATCAAAGATGATAAGGAAAAAGCCTTATGGTAAGAAAACCAAGATTTAAACTTATTGCTAAAGGAAAAGATGTTACGCAAAAGCTTTCTAAAAATATTATCAGTATTTCTTATGAAGATAAAGAAGGTAATGAAAGCGATGAGATTAGCTTAAGCTTTTTTGGGCTTTATTCTAAACCATTGTTTGGGGATAGTTTAGAACTTTGGCTTGGTTTTGAAAAGCTTTTTAAATGTGGAACTTTTAATGTAAATGTTGTGAGCAAAAATTACACTTTAAATACTACCGAAGTAAGGGCTAGTGCTGTTAATTTTAGTGGAAAAAATGACACAAACATAAAAGATAAAAAAACAAGAAGCTTTGAAAATACTACACTTTTTACTATAGCAAATAAATTAGCGAGTGAAAATAGTTTAAAGATAAAAACAAGCGGAGAAGATCAAAATATTGTAAGTATATTACAAAACAATCAAAACAACTTAGAATTTTTATATAAGATTTGTTTTGAATATGGATTTATTTGCATGATTAAAGAAAATACCTTAATCATAACACCAAAAGATGGAAAAATAGGAGATAATGCCGCAAACATTACAAGTAAAAATGAAAAATTACCTTGTTTTGAGATAGCTTTATGTGAATGTAACTCGTTAGAAATTTCAGAAAGTGGTAGAAATGAATACTCTGCTGTGATAGTAGAGTGGCAAGATATAGATGAAGCAAAGATAAAAAGTATAAAAGTAGGAAGTGGGGAAAATATTTATAAAATGCACATATCACAACCAAAAAGTGATAATGAAGCTTTTAAAAAGGCACAAAGCAAGCTAAATGAGCTTCAAAAAGGTGGGCTAAATGGAAGATGCGAGCTTATAGGAAGAGAAATAAGAGCTGGTGGCAAGCTTAAGATTAAAGATATTAATATGGATAATTATGAATTTAGTATTAAAAGCGTGAGTCATAATTTTAATGACTCAGCTTATGTGATTGCTCTAGAGTTTGAGAGCTGATTTTTTCTATTTCTACATTTTCTATAATACCACTTTTGGCCATTTCATCCAAATTAGTTATATATTTTATAACTTCATATCTTATTTCAACTTTAACAAAAGGATTTTCATCTATTATTTTCACTTCATTTTCACGGATGTTTGCATATATTTTTGCATGTAAAAGATGATTTCTGTATTTTGTCTGTTTTTGAAATTCATTGTCTTTATCTTTGTTATTTTTAAAAGTCTTAAAAGTAACTTCATACTGAGTATCATTTTGAGACAAAGGTCTAATATGCATTACAGTATCATTAAGACATTCTATACTACTTTTGTCATATTCAAAAATATATTCTTGACCTTCAATAATATAAATTTCTGTTTGTAAGCAATCTTTACTCATAAATGTACCATCTGTGATATTTCTAATTTTAAGCTTAGTCAAATTGATTATGTCATAAAAAACATTAAAACAAGCTTGGTTCTAAATTTTCTCTTAATTCTTTAGTGATTAAATACACCGCATTTAAGCTTAACTCATATTTTTTGGCACATTCTACACTTGCATTTTTAGTGGTTAAACCTTGTTTTATAAGTGTTTTAAAATCTTGTTTTAATTCTTCATCTCTCATTAAAGTCTTATAGCTTGGGATATAAATATTTCCACCGCCAAATTCTTTTAAAATCTCACGCTTATCATTATTTTTCACAAAATCAATAAAATAATCAAAATATTCACTATTAGAGAGCATATTAAGCCTTAAATAAAGATTTTTAAAATTTTATCTAAAAAAATAAAATTTGGTAAATTGAGATTATAATTACATTTTTATATAAAGGAAAAACAATGAAAAAACTCTTATCCATTCTATTATTCTCATCTTTATCTTTATTAGCTAGTGATAATTTCAATGAAAGCAAAAAAGAATTAGTTGAGCTTTATGAGAGCTTAGGTAGTACTTATCAATATGATTTTTATTGTAATGCTCCATTTAAAGCAAATAAAAAAGGAAAATATACTAAGTTTGAAGTAGTTAAAAGTGATTTATACACTCCACGCAATGAATATACCAAAAAAGGTAAAATCAATCAAAGATCAAAACGCATAGAATGGGAGCATATTATGCCTGCACAAAACTTTGGAAAACATTTACCTTGCTGGAGAGAAGGTGGTAGAAAAGCTTGTCAAAATGATCCACTTTTTGCAAAAATGGAAGCTGATAAACAAAACCTAGTTCCTGCCATAGGTGAAGTTAATGGCGATAGAAGTAATTTTAGATATGCTGAGGCTCCTTTGAATTTAGAATATACTCAATATGGAAATTGTAAAGTATATACAGATTTTAAATTAAAAAGATTTTATCCTGCTAATTATTCTAAAGGCTGGATTGCAAGAAGTTATTTATACATGAGTAAAACATATAATATTAGATTATCAGATCAAGAAAGAAAACTTATGGAATCTTGGGACAAACAATATCCTATGAGTGAAAAAGAAAGGATTATAAGAGAAAAGTCTAGTAAATAATAATTTGTTTAATCATAAACTAAAGTAAAAAAGATAAAAAAATTCTTAAACTATATAAAAATGAAAAAGTTTAAAGAAGTTTTTATGTAAGAAATTTTCCTTTTAAATATAATTTGGTAATTTTATTTAAAAAGGAGATATTATGAATGAGATTATAGCTTTTGTAATCGCTTTAATCACCCTCATCTTAGTCATTAAAAACTAAGATGAGAGCTTTATTCAAAACAAAACCATTCTTTGAGATTAGCTTCGCTCAGCTGAATGTGTGCTGTTGTTTTCTAAATTTTTAAGCCCTAAAATGACTTTATTAGCATCTTCTATACTTAAATACCAAAGATGTAAAGGTCGCTTTTTAATGATATTATTAATAAATTCTCTTAAAGCCCATTGTGTAGGATTTTTAGCATTTTTACTCCAAATAGCTTGTATCATATTAAGCTGTTTTTTTGTAGCCCTTCCACTTTTGGTATTTTCATTTTTAAAATATCTTGTCTTTTTAGTATTTATTAAAAACTTTTCATCATATCCCAAAGCTATAGCAAAATCTCTAAGTTCCTCAATGCTTAAATCTTTGGATGAGCTTTTACCATACCTTTCGTTTAATATCCAGCGATAGCTTTCATCATCGCTTAAATGAGCGTCTTTTCTTAGGGTATGAATTATTTTTATAAGTTGTTTTTTAAGATTTTGCATTCAGATCCTTTTTAATATTGTTTTTTATAATAATTTGAAGTTCTAAAAATTTTTCTTTTAAAACATTATCGTGAATATGAAAGTTTCCCGTGCTTTTTTCAATAAAGATTTCTTTTTTAAAAACTTCTTTTTCTTGCGTGTTTTTTAAAATTATAAGCTCTGCTTTTATATCCTTAAAAATAAACATATAATTCTTATAAAAAAGTTCAAAATTTTGTTTGTAAATAATCCTTAATTGAGCTTTTATCAATTCTTTTTTTGTGTTAAATTCCATTAAAGCAGTGGTGTTTGTAAAATAAAAAACCAAAATTTTATTTTTTATCACAGCTTGTTTAAAGAATTTTTGTATTAAAAATTTTTCTAAACTTTTTATAGACATATTTTGTAAAGCTTGATAAGCTCTTAATTTTACAAAAAACACACTTTCATCGTTAAAAGACTTTGAAGTAAGAAATTTCACAAACCATCCTTTAAAAACTTAATCAAACCCATTGATTTAATGGGCTTTGTTAAATTCTTATATTTTGATTTTTACTAAATTATCCTTGTATATATCTATAAGAAGTTTTAATTCTTGTTGTTGAATTTCTAATCGCTTAATGCTTTCTTCTTGTAGTTGTAAATTTAATTCTAATGCTTGTAAGTTTAACATCAAAAGCTCTTTTTGCTTTTTACTATAGTGATAATTTAAAACCAAAGCTATTATAAAAAGAACTATAAACAAAATATACCACTCATTAAAAACAATACCTTTTATATCCATTTTATCCTCCTATATTAATCTTCATTTATATTTTTAACTATTTCTTGCCATTCTTTATCGCTTTTGAAAATGCTAATTAACTCGTTTAAAAGCTCTATAGCTTCGTTATTATTTAGCATTTTGAATAAAGTTTTTATTCTTTTTTTGGTGCTAATTCTGCCAACTTTTCTAAAGAACTCTTCTTGCTGGTCATTATCTAAAATATTAAAAAGTTCTATGATTTCATAAAGAGAGACAAGCTCCAAATCATCCACACTAATTTTTGCATTTACATACATTTTCATCCTTTTGTTTTAATTTAAGTTTTAAAAACTTAATCAAGCCCATTAAATCAATGGACTTTGTTAAATTTTAAAAATCTGATAACACCGCTTGGATCAATATCTTTATCTTTAATAGTAAAATTTTCTAATTCACTCTGATATAAAACCCAAGCAACAATATTGCTAAGTTTCATTTTTCAATCTCCAAACTTTCAATACGAGGTTCTATTCTAAAATTATCTTTTATAACTCTTTTAAGACCAAGTTTTACTAAAGTACTATCTTCAAGCCCTACAATAGCATCTTTATTAAGCTCTTCTTTGTAGCTAATACATTCATTAAGCCCATAACTTTTAAAAGCTTTTACAAGAGCTTCTAGCTTTTCTTTTACTCTTGGTAAAGACACACTCTCACTGATACGATAGCCAATTTTTCCAAAGGTAAATTCTTTAGATCTTTTTTCAGCAAATTCATGCTTGTTGTTTTCACAAAAGGTGCTAATACATTGTTCCATATATTTAAGCTCATCGTTTAAAACTTTAATTTTACCCGCATGAGCTTCTTTAATCTCATTACAAGCTAAAGTTACATCACCATTAATCTTTTCTATCTTTACACTAAGTTCTGCTATTTTTTTAAGCGCTAAATTAACATCTTCAAAACTTTTTATTTCCATTTGTTCTCCTTTAAATTGTATTTTTTAATTTGGTAATCCCAAAGAACTACACCATACCTTAAAAGCATTGCGTGTTTAATTCTTTTTCTAACTATTCTCAAACCCTTTTTATAAGGGCAAATCCAATGTTAATTCTTTAATGCCAAGCTTTTTAGCTAATGCTAATTCTTCTTGCATACCTTGTGAATACTTAGCATCTTCATGAGTACTCATATAAATGTAATCACTTGCTTTTAAAAGCTCTAATCCCATTTTTAAAGCTATTTCTCTGTGTTTTTCTTCATCTAAATAGCTAAATTGTAAAATAGGTGAAACAGGTGTAAAGCCTTCACATTCACGCATGATTTTTAAGCATTCTTGCGTTGCTATGCTAATAGCTTGTGCTTTTCTTTGACTTTCTCTTACAGCTAAAGCTTTATAAGGGGAAGCTATATAAACTATTGCCATGAATTTTCCTTTCTAATAAATTTAAGTTTTAAAAAACTTAATCAAGGTGCTTTAATTAAGCACCTTTGTTAAGCTTTTTGCTTTTTTCATGATTGATTATTTTTAAGGCAATATGATCAGGATAAATTCCTTTTAAAATATCTATAAATGCACCACTTTCTTTGTAAACAATACTTGCACCTTTTACCTCATATAAAGAAGCACTATAATCAGCTCTTTCCCCTCTAATCATTCTTCTCATTTTCTTTCTCCTTGCATTAAATTTTCTTTTTTTACTCTTTGCTCTTCTAAAGCTTCTAAGGTATCCATAATCTCTCTCCATTTTTCTTTGTTTTTTGGATGAGCTAGCTTTTTTAAGGCATTTTTATATATTTGATTAACTCTAACTCTTGAGATATTTAATTCCCTAGCTATTTCTTCAAAATTCATTCTTAACCTAATAGCAAATATCCAGCTGCAGCTTCAATATGCTTTATTTCTATACTTTTACCATCAGCAAAATCACTAGCTCTTTTTAAAAGCTTTTCGCTTTTTCTAAAATTACCTCTAGCTAGATTAAAAACCAAATCTATTGCTTTTTTATCTACTAAGGAAAAATAATCGCAAAGTGCTTTTAAATCATCATTTTTTAAGCCCTCTTTGTTTTGATAGCAAAGTCCTTTTAATTCCCATTTTGCACCAATTCTAGAGCTAAGCTGTCCATATTCGTTATAATCATTTCTACCAACACCTGTAAGATTGTTTTTAAGTTTTTTAGTTCCTACTAAAATCAAAGCAGTGTTTGAAAAATCATATATGCGTCTTAAGCACTCAAGTGCTCTAAAAGGTAAGTGTTCGCTCTCATCTATAATTAAAACTTTTGAAGTTCTTGATAACTCACTAGCTATGCCTCTAATCTTATCATCAAGTGAGCCTTTAAAACACACATTAAGTTTGTTTTCAAGACCGCTTAAAAGCATTCTTTTGCTAGTTTCAGTAGTAGCTTCAAACAAAACTACCCTTGTGCCATTTTTATTAGCATATTCTTTAATAGCTCGGCTTTTACCAGTTCCTGCTTCGCCTATGATAACCCCCATTTCACGATTACACATAGCATTTTCTATAGTTACATTAATTGCTTTTACATCTTTTGTAACTATAAAAGGTGTTTGTAGTTCTTTAATGCTCTTTTCTTCTACGAAGCTTTTTATATACTTTTCAAGCAATGGTTCTACTTTAGTAGCATATTTATAAGCACTACCTTCTTTCATGTATCCAACCATATAGCTTTTATTAATACCTAAGCGATCAGCTAAGTTGTTTTGAGAGATGTTTTGTGTATTTAAAAATCTCTTTGTTTGTTCAACTAAATCCATTTTTCATCCTTTTGTTTTTTGCTAAGTTTTTAGATTTTAAAAACTCTTTAAAACTTGAATTAATCAAGCTTTAAACAATTTTTAACCAGCAAAATACTTTCTATCCATAAAAGTTTCCATGTCAAATTCGCTTTCATTATTTGTAGTTTCTTTTTTAGAGTTTAAAATAAGCTCATCAGCACTGGTATCGTTTTTAATTTTTTCAAGTTTTCTTTGTGTTGCTAAATTTTCTTTAGCAAGTGATTTTTGTTGTACTTCTTTAGCTTTTATAAGTGAGTTTTCAAAAGCAACTTGTAGATCTTGTAAGTCTTGTTTAATATTAAGTTTAGTAAAGGCTGCAATTTCATCTTTTTTAAGCACTTCTTTGATGGCTTTAACTTCGCTTTCATAGCCTTTTTTAAGCATTTTAAAGCTTTCTTTGCTAAATTTAGCGATACTTTCATCAAGTGCTAAGCAAATAAAATTTCCCATCATATCATAGATGAAAAGCTCTTTGATATTATCGATATTTTGCACACATTTAACCTTTGTTCCAACACTTGGCATTAAGGCACTTTTATAAACTCTACCTTCAAAGTTAATACCTTTTTTGCCAACAACTCTAAGTTCCTTATTACCTGCATTAAATAAAAATTCTTCATAAGATATTTTTATTATGGCTCTATCACATGAGTTCCAAAGTTCAAGTGGTGTTTTAACGCCTTTTTTACGACGTACTTTAGACATATTCCATTTAATTACTTCAGCTTCTAAAAATTCACAAGCCTCATTAAAGGTATGAAGTAGTTTTTGATTAGTCTTTTTAGTAAAACCGTATTCATCTTTAGCATGTCGTTCTTTTTTAGGAGTTTTTTGCTCAATAGCTTCTCTTTTAGCTAAATTTGATCCTATTGCTCCATGAAATAAAGAAATACCAGCATGCTGAAGTGTTCCAAATCTTCTTTCAACTAAAGCCTTTTGTTCTCCCGCATAAGCAATAGCTGCATCATAAGTTATATTAAGACCATCAAGTAAGCTTTGAAAATCTTTTGAAAGATAATCTTTACCATTATCCCCTTTAATCATATCAGGCTTACCAAACTTATCTATAGCTTTCCATAAAAGACGTATTAAGCTTAATGAATTAGATTTTTTTACTAAAGTAGCTACTCCCATACCACTAAAGACATCAACGACACTTAAAATATGAGGGCGGAAAGGCTCGAAAGTTTCATCATCTCTAACTATAAAATCAGCTGGAGAGCTATCGATTTGCCAGCACATATTTTTCATATCATAAAGCTCTCTTTGATTGCCAAGTGCAGGTAGAAACTTACTTTTTGCTTTATCTAAGCCCTGAGTGATAATACAATGTTCTAAAGGTTTATCTTTATAGTAGTTTTTAATAAAGTTTTGCAAGGTTTTTACACTAAAAAGCGGTTTTACCTCTCCTAAATCAAAACCTATAAAATCATAGTTTTCTTTTTGTGCTGCCTCTTTGTGAATTTTCCACCAAAGCTCAGTGAAATTAAATCCACCCGCTGCAAAGGAGCGATACTCTCTTAAAGCATACTCTTGTATCCAAGTGCTAAGTTTTGTTTTATCTTTGCGATGAAGTCCGCGAGTGTCGATAAGACCTAGAATGCCATGTTTTTTATAATCTGAACGCCATTTTTGAAAATTACACCATTTAAGCCCACATAAATCAAGAGCGCGTTTAAGCTTAATACCACCTTCAATGTATTTTTCTACTTGTTTAAGTAATTTTACTTTATTTCTTGCATCTTGCTTGAGTTCATCGCTTAAATTTTCAAACTTTATATTTAAAACAGCCAAATCACTATTTTTTGGCTCTGTTAAACATAAACTATTTTCTTTAATAGTGTTATTTTCAGTATTATTACTTATGATATTATTTAAGTCTACTTTTTGCATTTTTTCGTTAAAAATCAAAATATCATTAGTGATTAATTCTTGATTAAAAGCGGTTAAAAGCTGTTCTTTGCTTATTTTAAATAGTAGTTTTTTGCCACCTCTGCCACCATTAGCATTATCTACTTTCAACCACTCATATTTATTTGATTTTCTAGTTACTGCAAGTCTTAAGGCGCCTTCACTTACATTACAAACCTGCGAAGCTTCTTTGGTTTCTAAAAAATAATTCATGCATAAGCCCTAGGTAGTTCATCAATGATTTTAAGTTCTAAAAGTTTTTTATAAACTGCTTTTGTATTAGCTTTCGCTTTATATTTTTCAGAGTAAAGCCCATTAACCACACGAAACAAGCTCATATAGTCAAGATTGTGTTTTTGGGCAAATTTTTTTAGATTAATACCATTATCTTCAAAATATTGTTTCAGCAAAACACATCCTTCAATTTGTAATTTTTATTTCAAATTGATATTTTTTAAGATACAATTTGTAAATAATTTTTCAAATTATAAGTAATTTTACTTAAAAAATCAAGTATTTTTACATAATATGTATTTTTAGGGTTTAAAACATGGAAGAAAAAGAGCAGTTACTTCAAGAAATGATAGATTTTTACAATGTTAAAGATAAATTCGAGTTAGCTGAATACTTAGGACTTTCAAGAGAATCGGCACATAATTGGCCTAGTAGAATAAGTGGAAAACAAATTTTAATTTATGAAAAAGATAAAAAAATTAAAAATTCAAGTAAAAATACTGAAAACAAGACTAAAAACGAAGATATTGTTTTAATTCCATTCTATAAAGATAATTCTGTTTCAGCTGGATTTGGTTCTAAAAATTATGAAGGATCGGTTCAATATATTCCTTTTAACAAGCAGGATTTAAGACTTATGTTCAATATTCAAGGGTTTTTAAAAATAGGTATTATTCCAGTAATAGGAGATAGTATGACACCTACTATCAAAGAAGGTGAAATGATAGTTTTTCAGGATGATGGCTCTATGATTGAAGGTGGAATTTATGTGATAGAATATCAGAGTGAGGTTTTCGTAAAAAGATTGAGAAAGCGACCTTTATCTTTAATTAGTGATAATAAAGATTATCCACCTATTATCGTAGAAGAGAACGAAGAGATTAAAATTATAGGCAGAGTAGTTGGAACATATGATTTAAGTTATAGGAGGTTGTAAAATGAAACAAGTAAAATTTATTTTAGGTTTAGGATTTTTATTGTTATCTGGATGTGGAAATAATGAATATGACATAAGCACCAAAGTAGCAGATGTGCAAGATGATATTCATAAGGAATATTACAACAAAACTTATTCTAGTAATGTGACATTTTATACTAAAATGCAAAAGATTATTGATGAAAATATCAGATCAGGAAATACTATAATTGAAGCATCTGAAGATAATGTTGCAAAAATTAAAATTGATCCTATTCAATTTAAGGAGTGTGTTTTTTATGAAATATGGACAATAAAAAATCCACAAAATATTTCTTATGATATTCCAGCTGAAAGATGTCAAACTACATTTGTTTTGAATGATAATATAGAAAGTTTAAAATATAGTGACCCAAGTTATGTGATGGGAAATTTTAAAAATTTACAAAATGCGGAAAATATTTTGGCTGAAAATGTAATCAAAAAAGAGCTAGCTAAACCATTGCATGCAACAGATGTTAAAAGTTATAGATTTATAAACGGAAAATATCAAATTCTTGATAATGGCAAATATATTTATATTATTCAAACATTTAGTGCAAAAAGTTCTACCTTGGGTAATTATACTAAAAATGCTCATATTGTTTTAACAAATAAAGGAGAAATTGTAAAGGTAAAATTAAATCAAGACAAAGATTTTAATTTGGATTATATTAATTGGAATTCAATTTAAGTTTAAGCTTTATAGAAAAATAAAATCAGCATTTTTGTGTTGTTTTTATTTTTCCAAATGTTGTTTTTATTTTTCCGCCGACAAAAAGAAATAAAAGAAATAAAAGAAATAAAAGAAATAAAAGAAATAAAAGAAATAAAAGAAATAAAAGAAATAAAAGAAATAAAAGAAATAAAAGAAATAAAAGAAATAAAAGAAATAAAAGAAATAAAAGAAATAAAAGAAATAAAAGAAATAAAAGAAATAAAAG
>NZ_JBMJAR010000014.1:0-36827 GCF_049221845.1 Campylobacter sp. GB48 | reverse complement strand
TATTTTTTGTGGTTTTTATTTAATTGTATTCCTTTTTATTTTTTAATTTATTTTTATTCTTTATTGTTTTATTTTTTTGCTATGGTTTGTATTTTTGTTTTTAGTTGTTTGGTAAAAAATATGAATTAGTTTGTAAGAGATTTTATAAGGGTTTTACTAGATTATAATATAATGTTAAGATGATATTGAGTAGATTGGAAAATTTTTTAATAGATAATAATGTATTTTTAACTGGTGGTGCAGGTGTTGGTAAGTCTTTTTTAACTATGGAGCTTATAAGATCTTATAGGGTTCAAGGAAAAATTGTTATTGTATTGGGTTCTACTGCACTTAGTGCTTTTAATATAGGAGGGGTTACTTTACATAGTTTTTTTGCTTTTAAAAGATGTCAAAATTATGATGAGTTGTATTATGAAGATAGGAAGCAAAAAGATAAGCTAGAAAAATTAAAGAGAATTTTAAAACAATGTGATTTATTGGTTATTGATGAAATCTCTATGGTAAGTTCTTTATTGATGGAAATGATTTATTATAGATTAACAAGAAGTGGTTTTAATGGTAAAATTTTATTGGCTGGAGATTTTTTTCAACTTCCACCCGTGATTAAGTATAAAGAAAATCAAAACCAAAATACTTTATTTCAAAATACTTTATATGCTTTTTCTTCGCAAGCTTGGAATGATCTTAAATTTATTAATCTAAAACTTAGTATTACAAAAAGAACTTTAGATAAGCAGTTTTATGAATATTTGTTTTTTCTTAGAATAGGTGAAGTAAATAAAGAAATGCTAAATTTCTTTAAAAAAATGTTAATTAGTTCAAAAAATTTACTTGAGTATATGGATGAATATACTCTATTATGTGCCACAAATAAAAAAACTAATTATATTAATACTGAAAAATTAAATCTTTTACAAGGCAAAGAAAGTGTATTTAAGGCAAAAACTGAAAAACTAGATTATACATTAGATGATAAAACTTATGAGCAGTGGATTAATGGGCTTAATTCTTTGGGTGAGTTAAAATTAAAAATAGGCGCTAAGATTATTTTTTGTGTGAATAATAAAGAAGAGAATTATTATAATGGAGAGCAAGGTGTTGTTTTAGATTTTATAAAAGATAAAGAGCAAGAATATATTCTGATAGAAAAAAATAATGGTGAAAGATTGAAATTAAAACCATATGAATATACCTTAGAAGAGTATGAGTTAGACAAAGATGAAAAACTAGAAGTTGAGATAAAAGCTAAATTTGTTCAATTTCCTATAAAACTAGCTTATGCTATAACAATCCATAAATCTCAAGGTATGAGTATAGATAAATTAATATGTGATATTGATGGAATTTTTGAAAAAGGACAATTGTATGTATGTTTATCAAGAGCTATTAATCCAAGTAATTTAAAAATCGTATATAATTATAAAATGCCTTTTGAGGATTATTTTTTAAAAATTTTAAAATTCGATAAAGACGTAAAACAATTTTATTTACAAGAAAAGTTTGTAAATTTAGAATAAGATGGAGAATGATTATGAGATGGGTGGTAATTTTATTTTTTTCTTTTTGTAGTATTTATGCTAATTCTTTAAGTATAGAAGATTTTAGAACAGATTTGTATTCAAAGGTTGGAAATAATACTTTAAAAAAGATTGAAATAACTCTAGAATTTGAGGGTGAAAATTTAGAAGAGAAAAAGATTATAGATGCTCTAAATACTATAATATCTAGTTATTTTTATGAAGATTTATTCACAGAAGTGGGCAAAAACAACTTCAAAGAAACTTTACTTAAATTTAGCAATAAAAAATATAAAACTCAAATTAACAATATTTATATTTTAAGAATTAATTCAGTGAGTCAATTTGATTTAGAAGAATTAAAGCGTTTTGTCAAAGATTTAGAAAAAAAGGACGAAGATTTAAAAGAAACTATTAAGCAAGAAGAAAATCAAAATATTCTTAAAGTTACCAAAACTTCAGATCAAAATAACACCCAATCAAAAGATATGAATGTTACTCAAACAAGTAGTGTTAAGGATAGCAATATAAGTTTTAACCAAGATGTCAATACAAGCAAAGAGGCCATGGATATGATTTTAAAAACTATGGAAAATACTCAAATGCAAATGTTAGCACCAAGTAAAGAACAAGATTTATTTAAAGAGATACCATTTTGATTATTGGATTATATCAAAATGGCTTGGGATTTTTGGTATAAAAATATTTTCGTTAATATTTTGATCAAATTTTTGATTGTGAAAATAAATACTAACTAAATTTCCTAATTCATCTTTATAAGAAATACTGTTAAGACTACTATTTTCTAGTTTGATATTATATGTGATATTTTCGTATTTTGCTTCATAATTTTCATGAGATATTAATTTTGCTTTTTTAAAAATTGCTTGAAGATTTGGTAAATTTTGCAATCGAGTATAAATAACTTGTTCTAATTCAGGTTCTATGATAACAACTTCTTTATGATTGATATAAATTTGCTTTTTATTTGGCTTAGTGTAATTCCAAAAGGCTTTGTTTTGAGTAATGATAAAATTTCCTTTATAATTTAACGAAGAATTATTGCTTTGCACTTTTTGCTCAAAATCACTGCTAAAATTTTTAAAATTTATATCAAAAGCAAAAATATTACAAGCAAATATCATTAAAAACATAAAATATTTCATAATTATCCTTTAAAAATTTTGCAAATTATATAAAATTTATGCAAATAAAATTTTATATAGTTCTAATTAAAATCAAGGTATAATTTAGCATATATTTTTGTAATTAAAGGTAAAAAAATGTTTTCTAGTGTATTTAAAGCAATATTTGGCACAAAAAACGATCGAGAAGTAAAAAAATATTTAAAGAGAGTTGCGCAAATTAATGCTTTAGAGTCAAAATACCAAAATTTAAGCGATGATGAATTAAAACAAAATTTTATAGATTTTAAAACACAAATTCAAAAAGAAGAAAAAACTTTAGATCAAATACTAAATGAAGTTTTTGCAATAGTTAGAGAAGTAGGAAAAAGAACGCTTAATATGCGTCATTTTGATGTGCAATTAATCGGTGGTATGGTTTTACATGAAGGAAAAATCGCTGAAATGAAAACTGGGGAAGGTAAAACCTTAGTTGCAACTTTACCTGTTGTATTAAATGCTATGAGTGGCAAGGGTGTGCATGTGGTTACTGTAAATGATTATTTGGCTAAAAGAGATGCAGAGCAAATGAGTGCTATTTATAATTTTTTAGGTTTTAGTGTGGGAGTAATACTTTCAGAACAAAATAGTGATGAGGCACATAAAAAAGCTTATGAGTGCGATATAACTTATGGTACAAATAATGAATTTGGCTTTGACTATTTGCGTGATAATATGAAATTTTCAAAATTTGAAAAAGTGCAAAGAGAACATAATTTTGTTATAGTTGATGAAGTAGATAGTATTTTAATAGATGAAGCAAGAACTCCACTTATTATAAGTGGACCTACAAATAGAGCTTTAGATGGTTATATTAAAGCAAATGAAGTAGCAAAACAAATGCAAAAAGGTCAAGCAGCTGCTACTCCTCAAGAATTACCAAGTGGTGATTTTGTTGTTGATGAGAAAAATAGAACTATTGTGATCACAGAGGCTGGAATTTCTAAGGCTGAAAAATTATTTGGAGTGGAAAATTTATATAGCTTAGATAATGCAATATTAGCCCATCAGCTTGATCAGGCTTTAAAAGCACATAATTTATTTGAAAAAGATGTGCATTATGTATTAAGAGATAAAGAAGTTGTAATTGTTGATGAATTTACGGGAAGGCTAAGCGAAGGAAGACGCTTTAGCGATGGCTTGCATCAAGCATTAGAGGCTAAAGAAGGAGTAAAAATTCAAGAAGAGAGTCAAACTTTAGCAGATATTACTTTCCAAAATTATTTTAGAATGTATAAAAAATTAGCAGGTATGACAGGTACTGCACAAACTGAGGCAACAGAATTTTCTCAAATATATAATTTAGATGTGGTTTCCATACCTACAAATATACCGGTTGCAAGAATAGATAAAGATGATTTAATCTATAAAACTCAAGAAGAAAAATTTAAAGCAGTTATTGAAGAGATAAAAAAAGCAAATGCAAAAGGTCAACCGGTTTTAGTGGGGACTGCAAGTATTGAAAGAAGTGAAGTATTTCACAATATGCTTGTAAAAGAACGTATTCCTCATCATGTATTGAACGCAAAAAATCACGAACAAGAAGCTTTAATTATCCAAGATGCAGGCAAAAAAGGTGCAGTAACTATAGCTACCAATATGGCAGGTCGTGGGGTTGATATAAAAATAGATGATGAAATAAGAGCTTTAGGAGGGCTTTATATCATAGGAACTGAACGCCATGAAAGTAGAAGAATAGATAATCAACTTCGTGGGCGCGCAGGGCGTCAAGGTGATCCTGGCATAAGTAGGTTTTATTTAAGTTTAGAGGATAATCTTTTGAGAATTTTTGGTGGCGATCGCATTAAAAATATTATGGAAAGATTGGGCATAGAAGAGGGTGAGCATATAGAAAGTCGTATTGTTACAAGAGCTGTTGAAAATGCGCAAAAAAAAGTTGAAAGCTTACATTTTGAAAGTAGAAAACATTTGCTTGAATATGATGATGTGGCTAATGAGCAAAGAAAGACTATTTATAATTATAGAAATGAATTATTAGATGAAGAATTTGACTTGCAAGATAAAATTTTAAAAAATATTGCTGAGTATAGCAATCACTTAGTAAGTCAAATTTATCTAAATGCAGAGCTTGAAGATGATGTTAAGCATTTTGAAAGTTTAAAACAAAAAGTAAATTATGAATGCAATCTTGAGCTTAGCGAAGCTGATTTTAAAGATTTGGGTGTAATTGAAGTAGAAAATAAATTAAGTGAAATTTTAGAAAAAGCTTATAAAGACAAAATGAGCATTATTGAAGATAAAGAAGCTAGAAGAATTGAAAGAATTTTATACCTTCAAATTTTAGATAATCTATGGAGGGAGCATTTATACCAAATGGATATTTTAAAAACTGGTATAGGTTTAAGAAGTTATAACCAAAAAGATCCTTTGGTGGAATATAAAAAAGAAAGCTATAATCTTTTCATGGAGCTTGTTGAACGTATTAAATTTGATAGTTTAAAATTGCTATTTAACGTAGTTTTTACTCCAAAAGAAGCACAAAATTTTGAAGAAAAAAGCCACGAACAAAATGAGCAGTTTTTAGCTAATACCACAGAAAGTGGTGTTGATGAAAATGGTGAAGCGCAAATTACTAAAGTACCTAGAAATTCACCTTGTCCTTGTGGTAGTGGTAAAAAATATAAAGAATGCCATGGTAAAAGTGGTCCTAAAAAAGGTATTTTAGCTTAAGGTTTGAAATGAATTTGATTATAGTCGAAGATGATATAAATATGAGAAAATCACTCGAAATTGCTTTGAGTGAGTATGAGGAATTTACTATAAAATCTTATAAATCAGCAACTGAAGCTTTAAAAAAACTAAACGATGATGTTGATTTGATTATTACAGATATTAACATGCCAGGTATGGATGGTATTGAATTTGTGCAAGCTTGTGAGAATAAATATGATTTTATTATTATTACAGGTAATGCAACACTAAATCGCGCTATAGAAGCAGTAAGACTTGGTGTAAAAGATTTTCTGGTAAAACCATTTGATATTAATACTTTAGTTACCGCAATAAAACGCGCAAAAATAATTCAAGAAAAGACTTCTAAAAAAACGAATAAAAAGACTATCAAAAAAGAAGAAAATCAAGATTTTTATGGTACCTCTAAGACTTTGGAAAATTGTTTGAAATTAGCTACTAAAGCTGCCAAAACAGATGCAAGTGTGCTTTTTTTTGGAGAAAGTGGGGTAGGTAAAGAAGTTTTTGCAAATTTTGTGCATAAAAATTCAAAAAGAGCACAAAAACCTTTTGTGGCTATTAATATGGCAGCAATTCCATCAAATTTGATAGAAAGTGAGCTTTTTGGTTTTGAAAAAGGTGCATTTACTGATGCTAATACTACTAAAATAGGATTCTTTGAGCTTGCTAATGAAGGTACTTTGTTTTTAGATGAAATAGGTGAAATGCCTTATGAAATTCAAGCAAAATTATTAAGAGCCTTGCAAGAAAAAGAAATTACAAGATTAGGAAGTACTAAAAGTATAAAGATTGATGTAAGAATTATTAGTGCAACTAATGCTCATATAGAAAAAAAGATTGCAGATAATGAATTTAGACAAGATTTATATTATAGACTTAATACTATTCCTATTAATATACCACCGCTAAGAGAGCGTCAAGAAGAAATTTTGCAAATTGCACAAAAGGTCTTGCTTGATACGTGCAAAGAATATGATTTTAATGAAAAAACTTTAAGTCAAGAAGCGCAAGATGCTTTGCTGACTTATGATTTTCCAGGTAATATTAGGGAATTGATTTCTATTATACAAAGAGCTTGTATTTTAAGTGAAAATGATGAGATTAGTGCTCAAGATTTATTTTTAGAAAGTAGAAAAAGTAAAGATATTAAAAATCTTGAAAAAGAATTGATTTTAGAAGCTTTAAAAAATTCACAAGATATTACAGAAGCAGCTAAGCTTATAGGGATGAGTGAGAAAATTTTTAGCGAAAAAATGAAAAAATACAATATTACTTAAAAAGGACGGACAATGAAAAAAATAGCTATTGTAGGTGCAACGGGAGCAGTTGGTGAAGAACTTTTAAATGTCTTAGATGAGCTTGATTTTCCAGTTGAAAGTATTTTGCCATTAGCAAGTGCAAAAAGTGCAGGTAGTGAAGTAGAATTTAGAGGTAAAAGCTATAAAGTAAAAGAATTAACTCCAAGTGTTTTTAAAGAAAATCCTGTAGATATTGCTTTTTTTAGTGCTGGAGGAAATATAAGTGCTGAGTATGCAAAATATGCAGTAGAATGTGGTGCTGTGGTAATTGATAATACAAGTCATTTTAGAATGGATGAGAATGTTCCTTTAGTGGTTCCTGAATGTAATAGTGAAGATATTAAAGATTGGGAAAAAACAGGGATTATTGCTAATCCAAATTGCTCTACTATACAAATGGTGCATGTTTTAAAACCACTTGATGATGTATTTAATCTAAAAAGAGTAGATGTGAGTACTTATCAAGCAGCAAGTGGTGCGGGTAAAGAAGGTATGGAGGAATTAGTTCAAGGAATGCAAAGTTTTTTTGCTTTTAAACTAGATGAATTTGAAGCAAAAACTTTTCCATACACTCTGGCTTTAAATTTGATTCCTCAAATTGATGTTTTTAGCGACAATGGCTACACTAAAGAAGAATTAAAAATGGTGAATGAAACGCAAAAAATATTACATAAAAAACTTGAAATTTCAGCAACTTGCGTAAGAGTCCCTGTGCTTAGAAGTCATAGTGAAGCCATTACTATGCATTTTGAAAAAGATGTTGATGTTGCTAAGGTTAGAGAGATACTTTCTAAAGCACCAAGTGTTGTTGTGATTGATGATGTAGAAAATAAAAAATATCCTATGCCGCTTTTTGCAAGTGATACTAACGAAACTTATGTAGGAAGAATAAGACGTGATATTAATCATAAAAACATTTTGCATTTATGGTGCGTGGCTGATCAAATTCGTGTAGGAGCTGCTACAAATGCAGTACGTATTGCGAAAAAATGGCTAGAATTGGTTTAAAAAGGAGAAAAATGCTAGAAAGATTTTTTGAGAATTTATTAGTTAAAAGTCGTTTGGTTACTATTTTACCTGTAATTTTTGGTTTAATAGGGGCTTTTGTTTTATTTTTTATCGCAAGTTATGATGTGATTAAAGTTTTAAAATATGTATTTGAATACTTTATGTTGCCAAATTCTACGGTGGATTTGCATGAAGATATTGTTGGTTTGATCATAGGAGCTGTGGATTTATATTTAATGGCTTTGGTTTTATTTATTTTTTCTTTTGGAATTTATGAGCTTTTTATTAGTGAAATAGAGGATTTTAAACAAACAAAGCAGTCAAAAGTTCTAGAGGTGCATAGTTTGGATCAGCTAAAAGATAAGCTTGCAAAAGTAATTATCATGGTTTTAGTTGTAAATTTTTTCCAAAGAATTTTACAAATGCAACTTAATACAGTTTTGGATATGACTTATTTGGCAGGTTCTATTTTGGCTCTTTGTGTAGGACTTTATTTCTTACATAAAAGTGATCATTAATAAGGAATAAAAATGATTTTTATTGATGCGTGTTTTAAAAAATCAACTCCTTATACTCCAGTTTGGATGATGCGTCAAGCAGGAAGATATTTGCCTGAATACATGGAAGTTAGAGCAAGTGCTGGAGATTTTTTATCACTTTGTAAGGACTATCAAAAAGCAAGTGAAGTTACCTTACAACCAGTAGATATTTTGGGTGTTGATGCAGCTATTATTTTTTCAGATATTTTGGTGGTGCCTTTAGAAATGGGCATGGATTTAAAATTTGAAAAAGGTGAAGGACCGGTATTTTCAAATCCTATTAAAACCAAGGAAGATTTGGAAAGATTAGATGTTGAAAAAAGTATTAAAAATCTTTCTTATGTTTATGATGCATTAGCGCTTACTAGAGAAAAACTTGCACAAGATAAAGCTTTGATTGGTTTTTGTGGAAGTCCTTGGACTATTGCTACTTATATGATAGAGGGTGGCGGTAGTAAAAATTATGCAAAATGCAAAAAATTAGTTTATCAAAATCCTGAATTTTTACATCAAATTTTATCTAAACTTACTTTAGCTTTAAAGCATTATATTCAAGAGCAAATTAAAGCAGGAGTTAATGCTATACAAATATTTGATAGTTGGGCAAGTGCTTTAGAAAAAGAAATGTTTTTTGAGTTTTCTTTTAAATATATGCTTGAAATTGCTAATTTTATTAAAGAAAAATATCCACATATTCCCGTGATTTTATTTCCTAAAGGTGTTAGTGGATTTTTGGATGGTATAGATGGAAATTTTGATGTTTTTGGTGTAGATTGGAGTACGCCTTTAGAATTGGCAAAAGAAAAGCTAGGCGCTAAATATACTTTACAGGGTAATATGGAACCTTGTAGATTGTATGATAAAAAAGCTATTGAGCAGGGTGTAGATAAAATTTTAAATATCATGCAAGATAGTGCACATATTTTTAACCTAGGACATGGTATTTTGCCTGATATTCCCGTTGAAAATGCTAAATATTTTATCAAGCTAGTTCAAGAGAAATCACAAAAGTGAATAAAATTACCTTTGGACCTATAAGCTCAAGAAGATTTGGACTTTCTTTAGGGATTGATTTAAGTCCAAATCAAAAACAATGTAATTTTGACTGTGTGTATTGTGAATTACAAGCTGCAAAACCCGTGGAAAAATCTTTAATATATCCAAAAATTCAAGATATCTTAGAACAGGTAGAGCAATCTTTAGCTAGCGATGTGAAATTTGACTTTCTCACATTAACTGCAAATGGTGAACCTAGTTTATATCCTCATTTGAAAGAATTAGTTTGTGAGTTAAATAAAATAAAACAAGATAAAAAACTTTTGATTTTAAGTAATGGCAGTGGTGTATTAAATCCAAATGCATACAATGCTTTATTGGATATTGATGTGGTTAAATTTAGTCTTGATAGTGCTAAAGAAAAAACATTTTATAGAATAGATAAAGCTCTAAAACAAATTAAACTTGAAACAATGATTGATAAAATGATTGCTTTTAGGAAAAAATTTCTAGGCGAGCTTGTTATGGAAGTTTTAGTTGTACAAGGCTTAAATGACAATAAAGAAGAAATGCTAGCTTTAAATGAAGTATTTGACAAAATAAAGCCATTAAGAGTAGATTTTAGCACTATCGATAGACCTCCAGCTTATCCTGTTAAAGGTGTATCTATGGAAAAATTAGAAGAATTAAGTATGTATATTAATAGCACCCCTGTTGTGCTTGCTAAGCATTATTATAAAGGTGAAAAAATTGATTTTAATGCTCAAGAGCTTTTAAAAATGTTGCAACTTAGAGCTCAAAGTGAATTTGATATAGAAAACAAATTTAGTCAATATAGCAAAGATATATTAGAAAAGCTACTTAATGAGCAAAAAATTATTGTAAAAAATCTAGCTGGAGTGAAATTTTATAAAAAAATATAATTTTTTTTTGAAAAACTCTTGACAAGAGCATTTTTTTCTTATATAATGTCACTTCTTATTTATTGATGTTCCGGATTAGCTCAGCGGTAGAGTAGTCGGCTGTTAACCGATTGGTCGTAGGTTCGAATCCTACATCCGGAGCCACTTCTTTTTAGATTATAATCCTGATTTTTATAAGTGTTAAGTAAATTATATGATTTTTAGATAACTAGTATTTTCGTTATGAAAATACTAGTTTTTGATATCAAAAGTAAAGAATTTGCTTTCGAAGTTATTGCCTACTTTTTCATACTGAAACATAGCAGGTTCTAGATTTTGTACTTCATGATATAAAAGACCTAAGGCAAGCCTTGCTTCTAAGGTTTCTTCATTTTCTAATCTTGCAAGCTCAAGTAAAGCTATAGCTGAATTTGGATTGTTTGAACCTATTGCTGCGACTGCAGCTAAAAATAAAGTTTGAGCGTCTTTGATCTTATAATCATCTATTAAAATATTATAAAGTGTATATGCTTCTTGGTATTCTTTTGCAAATATATCTACATAAGCTAATGCAAAGATTAGTCCTATAGAGTTTTTATTACTATTGGAAAGTCTTTTTTTTATGTCATTTCTAACATGGTTAAGTAAGCCTGTGATTTGCATAAGTGTCACATAGCTGTCTTTAACTATACCAGCACCACCGAATAAAGAATCATAATCAAGTTTGGCAGTTAGAAAATACATCTGCGCTTGTTTGGCGTATTCTTTAATATCAAGATTCATATTTTTGGAGTTAAAATATAAAATATTGCTAATAATATCTTCATTTAACAAGTCTTTTAATTCTTTAATTTTTTGATTTCTTAATGCATCAAGATTATTACCATTAGCAGCTACGATGGCAAACATTAACTCCAAAGGAGTGCTACCTGAACTTGGAAGATTATCTAAGTAAGGAATTATTGCAGTAAAATCATTCTTAGCTAAGTGTAGTAGATATTTAAATATGTTATGATTTTGATCAATGCTATTATCTGCTTGTAAATTTTCCAAAAGTTCATTAGCTAGCTTGGTATAGTCTTTTTTTACTAAATCCATACAATATATAGCAAAGATTCCCGCAATATAGTTTTTTGGATTTAAATGATAGGCAGTTGAAAAATGCTTATAGGCGTTATTGTAATCTTGTAATTGTGCATAAGTTAGAGCAAGATTATAATGGATTACATCATGCGCATGATAAATTTCGGCTAAATTTTTAAATTCTTGATTTGCTTCTCTTAGGTGATAGTTAAAAGCTAAATCTATAGCATGAGATAATTCTATATTAACTCCCGATAGAGTTTTACTTTTAACAAGTAACTCATTTTCATATTCATAGCCTTGTAAAAAATTTCCTAAATCAGCTTTTGTGATAAGCTCCATACTTTGTTTTACATCAAAAACACGATAAGGTGAAAAATAAAACAATAAGTCATATATTTGTTGTTTTCCTGTGATTAATCTTTTTGCAAAACTTTGTTGAGCTATATCAATATTAGATAAATTTCTTTTTAATCTTGTTTTTATTTTATAGTATTTCGAACCAATATCTTTGTCTTTTATATATAAGGCTTTTAAAATTTGAGAACCACTTTCAAATTGACCTGTTTTTAATTCTACTAAAGCTAAAGCTATTTTACTCCTTGTTTCTTGATTTGCTATTTTTGATGCACGCTCGAGATATTCTTTAGCTTTTTGATAGTCTCCTGATTTAGCATATAATAAACCCAAAGGTAAGCTAGCTTCATAGTCTTGTTGCTTTTGTAAAAAATCAATAGCCTTTTGTTTAGAATTCAATAATGCATAAATTTTTGCTCCAAGATAGTATGATTCTCCTTGATATCCATTGATATTATTTGAGCGCATAAACATTTGTAAAGCTTCAGGATAAAATCCTTGATAATAATTAATTAAACCTAGGTAATAATCATATAAAGATGATTTGGAATCTTGTGGCAAATGCACCCTTGCTAAGTCAAGATAATATTTAAATTTTTTCCTATCTCCAAGTTTAAAATAACATACAGCTATATTAATAGCCGCAGCTACTTTATGCTCTTCTAGTTCTAGTGATTGTTTAAAATTTTCAATCGCACTAGTAAAATCTTTTTGTTTCATTTGGGCTACACCAAGATTGTAGCTAGATAGGGATTGATTAAAAATATTGATATTATTGTAAAGTTCTAGAGCGCTTTCTACATCACCTTTTTCATATAACAAATTAGCTTTTTGTACTACAAGATCTAACGCTGATTGTTTTACTTTGGTGATACTTGAGCTAGTATTATCATCTAGGACTTGAGTATTTAAAATAGCTTGTTTATCTTCTTTGAAAACTATGAGTAAAATTAAAACTACAAGCAATATTAGAGTAAGGCCTCCAAGTGCAGAAACTAAAATAATGAATTTTTTATCAAAAAGCTTTTTTTTCTCTTCAGGTTGTGTTGTTTGTGGTTCTTCTTCTACCCTTTGAAAAGTACTTTCTTCTTCCTCTAATTCAGGAGGTATCATCCCAGGAGGTATGGATTGTTCTTCTACTCCTGGATTTTCATCTATTTGCGAAAAGGGTGCTTCTTGATTGTCTTGTTCTTTAAGTGTTACTTCTTCGGCCATGTTTTCTCTTAAAAGTATTTTCTTAATACATCAGGAATTCTTATACTTCCATCTTTTTCTTGATAGTTTTCCATAATAGCCACCAAGGTTCTTCCAACAGCCAGCGAAGAGCCATTAAGCGTATGCACTAATTCGTTTTTGCCTTTATCGTTTTTAAAGCGAATTTTTGCACGTCTTGCTTGAAAATCTTTACAATTAGATACAGAGCTAATTTCACGGTATTTATTTTGCGATGGAAGCCAAACTTCTAAATCCACTGTTTTTGCAGCTGAAAAACCTAAATCCCCAGTACAAAGCATCAAATACCTATGTGCTAGACCTAAAGAACTTAGTAAATCACTAGCACAATTTAGCATTTCTTCAAATATTAGCTCACTTTGATCAGGCTTGCATATACTAACAAGCTCTACTTTTTCGAATTGATGTTGTCTTATAATACCTCTTGTGTCTCTACCTGCACTTCCTGCTTCTTGCCTAAAACAAGCGCTATAGCAAGTCATTTTTAAAGGCAATTCTTCTTGAGTTAAAATTTCATTAGAATAAAGATTAGTTACGGGAATTTCAGAAGTTGAGATGAGGTATAAATCGTCATTTTCTACCTTATACATATCATCTTTAAATTTAGGAAGTTGTCCGGTACCATACATAGTTGCGCTATTTACTAAAAATGGTACATTAACTAATTCAAAACCTCTACTTCTATTAAAATCTATCATATAATTTACTAAAGCTCTGCTTAGTAAAGCCCCTTCATTTTTAAGCACACAAAAGCGACTTTGTGAGATTTTAACTCCTCTTGTAAAATCAAGCCAATTTAATTTTTCTCCTAAATCATGATGTTCTTTAATTTCAAAATCAAAACTAGGTGGAGTTAGAACTTTTTTTAATTCCACATTTTCATCCTCATCTTCTCCAAAAGGCACGCATTCATCAGGGGTGTTTGGTATTGCTAGAGCAATTTGTTCTAGTTTTTCTTCTAATTCATTAACGATTTTTGATTGAGTATTAATTTTTTCTTTATTTTGACTTAGTTGTGCTTTTAAACTTTCTTTATCTTGTGCTGTTGCAAGTTCTTTACTAAATTTATTTTGAAAAGCTTGAAATTCTTCTAAAAGCGCCTTTTCTTTTTTTAAATTTACAAATAAATCACTCAGTTCTTTGAGTAAATTTGCATCTACTTTTTTAGCTTTTAGTTTTTGTGCAATTTCATCAAAATTATTTTGCAAAAGTTTTAAATCTAACATTCTAACTCCTTTTATAGTCCTATTTTAACATAAATTTTTTCCATTGTTTCTTGGGCTTGTTTTTTTGCTTTGCTTGCTCCAAATTCTAAAATTTCCTCAATTTTAGAAGGATTGGCTAATAATTTTTCATATTCGTCCTTGGCTGAGGCAAAATACTCACTAATGATTTCATTTAAATACATTTTAAAATGCCCATATCCTTCACCACCTTTTTCATAGCGACCTTTCAAAGCTTCTTGCTCTGTTTTGTCTAAAAATAATTTTGCGATTTTAAATATATTGCAATTTTGCCAATCTTTTGGATCTTCTAAAGCTGTGCTATCTGTAACAATGGAAGAAATTTGTTTTTTAATAGCTTTTGGTGTATTAAAAATATCGATTGTATTTTGATAGGACTTACTCATTTTAGCTCCATCGGTGCCAGGTACTACCGCAACTTCTTCATTAACTTTAGCTTGAGGTAAGGTAAAAATTTCACCCCATTCATTATTTACTTTTAAGGCTATATCTCTTGCTATTTCAACGTGTTGAATTTGATCTTTACCTACAGGAACTATTTGAGCATTAAAAAGTAAAATATCTGCAGCCATTAAAACAGGGTAAGAAAAAAGTCCATGGTTGGCATTTAAACCTTTGGCAATTTTATCTTTATAACTATGCGCTCTTTCTAAAAGCCCCATTGGGGTAAATTGAGAAAGAATCCAATAAAGCTCCATTACTTCTTTTACATCACTTTGTAGCCAAAATACGCTTTTTTGCGGATCAATCCCTAAGCTCAAAAAAGCTGCCGCAGCTTTGAGTGAATTTTGTCTGAGTTTTTCTCCATCAAAATTTGAAGTCATAGCATGATAATTTGCTATAAACATATACATTTGATTTTCTTCTTGCATATTTAGCATTTGTTTGATTGAGCCAAAATAATTACCTATATGTAAATCTCCACTTGGTTGCAATCCTGTAATAACTCTCATTTTACCTCTTTTTTAATCTCTTTGATAAGTTCTTTAATACTTTTGTTTTCAATGTTGATTGTAATATCTGCTTTTTTTTCATATTTTTTTGCTCTTTGATCAAAAAGAATTTTGGCATTATTTATATTTGCAAGTAAAGGTCTAGTGGTTAATTCTTCCTTGTTTAATCTTTGCAAAAGATAATCAAAACTTGCCTTTAAATATATAATTGTCCCAATGTCTTTTAGTTTTTTTTGTTCTATGAAACCACCACCGCTTGCAATAGAGCAATTTTGTGCACAAGTTAAAAAAGAAACAAGTTTTTTTTCCTCTTTGCGGAATTTTCTCTCTCCATATGTTTTAAAAAATTCACTAATTTCAAGATTAAATTTATCTTTAATCAAACTGTCTGTATCTAAAAAGAATTTATCATATTTTTTTGCATAAGTTCTTGCTATGGTTGTTTTACCACAGCCCATAAAGCCTACAAAAAGGAGATTATCCTTCTTGTTCATCTTTGCTACCTTTTTTTCTTGAAGCTAAAATCAAAGGAACACCTTCAAAATTAAATTGTTTTCTAATTTGATTTTGCAAATAGCGCTTATAGCTAAAATGCAAAGCTTTAGGTCGATTCATGATTAGAGCTATTTTTGGAGGTGCTAAGTCATACTGCACAGCATAGTATATCTTAACTAGTTTTCCATAATCATGAGGCAATGGGTGAGCTCTTGTGGCTTCTTCTACTAAGGTATTTAATTTTGCGGTTGGAATTTTTTGCGTGAAATTGGCAAAAACTTCTAAGATTTTATCTAAAAGCACATGCACTCTTTTTCCGCTTAAAGCTGATACGCTTACAACGGGTGCATAAGCTAGAAATTTAAAACGATCTAGTTTTAATTCTTTTAAAGTTTTATCAAAATCAAACTCACTTTTATCCCATTTATTAAGCACGATAATCACACCTAAACAATGCTTAGCAGCAAGTCCCGCAATACGCTCATCAAGCTCATTAAAACCCTCAGCTGCATCAAGTACTAAAAGTGCAATTTGAGCATTAGCTAGGGCATATTCAGTTCTATTTAGCGCATAACGCTCTAAGCCTTGTATTTTACCGCGTTTTCTAATTCCCGCAGTATCTACAAACTCAATGATTTTATCTTTATGCATAATGCTTTCATTAACAGGATCAATCGTAGTGCCTGCTATATCGCTTACCACGCTACGTTCTTCTTTTACTAAAGCATTTAAAAGACTTGATTTTCCTACATTCACTCTACCAATAATCCCCACTTTAATGTGGTTTTCATTGATGGTTTTTAGTTTAAAATCTCCGCTATTTTCATCAAAATTTTCTAAATAACTTTCAAAATCTTCTTCTTCATCTGCATTTAAATAACTTTCATTTAAAAACTTACCAGCCCACATACAAAGCTCATCAATGCCTATATTATGTGTTACAGAGATGTTAAAAACTTCTTTCACGCCAAAATTTGAAAATTCCCAAGATCTTTCTTCATCTTTTTTATTATCGACTTTATTGATTACTAAAGCTATGGGTTTGTTAAGTTTTTTCATTTCATAAAAAAATGCTTTATCTTCATCATCAGGTAAAAATTTACCATCAACCATATAAAAGATAATATCGCTATTTTTAGCAGCTTTTAATGAATTTGTTTTGACATTTTTAAAAAGCTCATTGCTCTCATCAAGCCCACCACTATCTATCAATAAAGCTTTTTTGCCATCAATTTCTACTTCTATTTTGTTAGTATCTCTTGTAGTTCCGCTTATGTCGCTAGTTATGGCTATGCGTTTTTTTGCAAGTCTATTAAAAAGACTTGATTTACCAACATTTGGTTTTCCTATTAAAATAATACTTTGCATTAATACTCATTTTTAAATTTTTATTTGTGATTATATAAAAATTGCCTTAAAATTAAGCAAAAAAGACTAAAATAACTGGAATTTTTATATGGAATTTATATGTTAAGAATAGTTAAAAAGAATTTAGGTATATATTTTATGATTATTGCTTCCATAGAATTTGCACTTGTAGGTGCTTGTGCAAAAATTCTTAGTGAAGAATTATCATCGATTGAAATTATGTTTTTTAGGAATATTATAGGCACAGCTTTTATGCTTTATGCGCTTTCAAAATTAAATTTTCACAAAAGTGGTGGACATCTTGGACTGCTTATTTTTAGAGGTATTATAGGAACGATCGCTTTATATCTTTTCTTTTATAATGTTTCCAATATTTCTTTAGGTGGTGCTTTTGCTTTTCAAAAAACAGCACCTATTTTTATAGCTTTGATTGCTTTTTTGTTTTTTAAAGAAAGTTTAGGATTAAAAGCTTGTTTTGGAATTTTGATTGCTTTTGTAGGAGTGTTGTTAATTTGTCAGCCTTTTGCAGATAGTACTACGCATTCAGGCTTTGATTTAAAAAATAGTATTTTAGGAATTTTAAGCGGTTTTTGTGCAGCCTTGGCACTAACTAGTGTAAGAGAACTTAGAAAATCATACCCAGCGCCTTTTATAGCTTTATCTTTTGTTTTAATTGGCACTTTGATGCCTTTAATGTCTATGATTATAGGTTCTTTTTATGAAATAAAAGAGCTTGATTTTTTAATCGCTCCATTTGTGATGCCTAGTTTTAAAGCTTGGATTTTTATTGTTTTAATGGGAATTTTTGGAGCAATGTATCAAATTCATGTTACTAAAGCTTATGGAGTGGCAAAAAAAGCAGGAGTTGTTGCAGGAGTTAGTTATATAGATGTAGTTTTTACTTTGTTTTTGGGTATATTATTAGGAGATGAATTTCCTAGTTTTATGGTTTTTATAGGAATTTTTAGCATTATTTTAGGAGGAATTATTTTGGTTAGTAAACAAACAAAGGAAAAAAATGGAAAATAAAACAGATTTAATTTATGGTTTAGAAGATAAACCACCTTTTACTAAAGCATTTTTTGCTGCTTTAGTGCATTTAATGGCTATGTTTGTGGCTGTAATTACACCTGCTTTACTAATTTGCAAGGGTCTTGGAATAGATGATACTAACACAGCTAGAATTATTTGTATGTCGCTTTTTGCTTCAGGTGTTGCTTCACTTTTGCAGATTAAAACTTGGGGTCCTATAGGGAGTGGACTTTTATCTATTCAAGGGACTAGTTTTAACTTTGTTGCGCCTATTATACTAGGCGGGCTTGTTTTAAAAAATAATGGTTTATCGCAAGAAGCAATGCTTGGGGCTATTTTTGGTACTTTAATGCTTTGTTCTACCACTGAAATGATTATTTCTCAAATTTTACCTTTTATTAGAAGAGTGATTTCGCCTCTGGTTTCTGGTATAGTAGTGATGATTATAGGTCTTAGTTTGATTAATGTTGGTCTTGTGAGTGCAGGAGGTGGATTTGCGGCTAAGGCAAGTGGTGAGTTTGGATCTTTGCAAAATTTATTATTAGCAGGGGTTGTGATTTTAAATATTATTATATTAAATCGTTTTAACAATGCTTATATAAGAATTTCTTCTTTGTTTATAGCTATGATAATAGGGCTTTTAGTGGCTATGACTTTTGAAAATTTTAGCTTTAATTTTAATGAAAATTTACCTTTAATGTTTTTACCCGATCCTTTGCATTATGGTTTGAGTATTGATTATAATCTCATTTTACCTTTGATTTTGGTTTTTATGGTAACTTCTTTAGAAACTATTGGTGATATTAGTGCTACTAGCGAAGTTTCTAATCAGCCAGTTAAAGGTGAACTTTATGCAAAAAGACTAAAAGGTGGAGTTTTGGCAAATGGTTTTAATTCCTTTGTTTCAGCCTTTTTTAATACTTTTCCAAACTCATGTTTTGGTCAAAATAATGGCGTCATAGCTTTAACGGGTGTTGCAAGTCGCTATGTAGGGTTTATTGTAGCTTTTATGTTGATGATTTTGGGTTTATTTCCTATTGTGGCTGATATTACTTTGCAAATTCCAGAGCCTATTTTAGGTGGGGCAACTTTAGTAATGTTTGGTACCATAGCTGCAACGGGAGTTAGGATTATTTCTAAAGAAAATTTAAATCGTCGATCTATTATCATTATAGCTATGAGTTTGGGTATAGGACTTGGAGTTTCTAATAATCCTGATATTTTAGAATTTATGCCAATGTGGTTTAAAACTTTATTTTCTTCAGGGATTGCAGCAGGTGGGATTACAGCTATTATTTTAAATTTCGTTTTCCCTCTTGAAGAAAATAATAAAAATAAAGTAAAATAATAAAAAACAAGGAAAAATGATGAAAAAAATGATACTAATAGCAGGGCCTTGTGTGATAGAAAATGAAGAACTTGTTTTTAAGGTTGCACAAGAGCTTGAATGCTTTTTAAAAGATGATAGAATTGATTTTTATTTTAAATCAAGTTTTGATAAAGCAAATAGAACTAGTATTAATAGTTTTAGAGGACCAGGCATTGAAAAAGGCTTGGAAATTTTGCAAAAAGTTAAAGATAAATTTGGCATGCAAATTCTTACTGATATTCATGAGAGTTCTCAAGCAAGTATTGCAGCTGAAGTTGTAGATGTTTTACAAATTCCAGCTTTTTTGTGTAGACAAACCGACCTTTTAGTGGCAGCTGCCAAAACAAAAGCTAAGGTAAATGTAAAAAAAGGTCAATTTTTAAATCCTGAAGATATTAAATACAGCGTGGCTAAAATTTTACAAACTAGAGGTATCAACGAAGAAGGTTTTGAAATAGCCAAAGAAAATGGGATTTTCGTAGCTGAGAGAGGTTCTAGTTTTGGTTATGGGAATTTAGTGGTAGATATGAGAAGTTTGGTTATCATGAGAAAATATGCTCCGGTTGTTTTTGACGCTACCCATAGTGTGCAAATGCCAGGGGCAAATGGTGGAAGTAGTGGAGGCAAAAGTGAATTTGTAGAGCCTTTAGCAAGAGCTGCGGCTAGTGTAGGAGTGGATGGATTTTTCTTTGAAACACACATTGATCCTTGTAAGGCTTTGTGTGATGGACCAAATATGCTTGATCTTTCAAGACTTAAAAACTGCGTAAATACGCTTTTAAAAATTCAAGAAATCATTTAAAAAGGAAAAATATGAATATAATAGAGGGAAATTTAAGTTTAAAAGGTGATGAAAAAATTGCAATTATCAATGCAAGATTTAATCACATTATCACAGATCGTTTAGTTGAAGGTGCTAAAGATGCTTTTTTAAGACATGGGGGTAAAGAAGAAAACTTAAGTCTTATTTTAGTGCCAGGTGCTTTTGAAATTCCTTTTGCACTAAAACAAGCTTGTGAGAGTAAAAAATTTGATGGAATTTGTTGTGTTGGAGCGGTAATTCGTGGAAGTACGCCGCATTTTGATTATGTAGCGGCTGAAACTACTAAAGGTATAGCAAGTGTAGGGCTTGGAGCTAATATACCTATAAGTTTTGGAGTTTTAACAACTGATACTTTAGAGCAAGCTATAGAAAGAGCGGGTAGTAAAGCAGGTAATAAAGGTTTTGAAGCTATGCTTACTGTGGTTGAAATGCTTAATTTAATTCAAAAAATTAAGGTTTAAAATGGCTACTAGACACCAAGTAAGACAAAGTATAGTTTCTTTGCTTTATGCAGCACAGTTAAATCAAGAAAATAAAGATTTTATCAATGAATTTTTAGATGAGAAAAAAATTCGTAATGACCAAAGAAAATTCACTCTAGATTTATATAATGGCATTAATGAGCAACTTATTTTGCTTGATGAGAAAATTAATGAGTGTTTAAAAGAGCATAAGTTAGATGGAGTGGCTAGTATAGAAAAGGCTATTTTACGCTTGGGTGCTTATGAGATTTTATTTACTTCTACACAAAAAGCGATTATTATCAATGAAGCTATAGAGCTTGCAAAGGAAATGGCAGGGGATAATGCTCCTAAATTTATCAATGGGGTGTTAGATAAAATCAACAAGGAAGAACAATGAAGCTTTGTGTGGCTTTTGATGTAGCAAGTTATGATGAATGCATAAATTTAGCTAAAGAATTAAAAGGTTTAGATCTTTGGGTTAAAATAGGGCTTAGATCGTATTTAAGAGATGGGGTAAAGCTTTTAGAGGCGATTAAAAAAGTGGATGATTTTAAAATCTTTTTAGACTTAAAGCTTTATGATATACCAAATACTATGGCAGATGCTTGCGAAGAACTTGCTAAGCTTGATGTGGATATGTTTAATATCCATGCAAGTGCAGGTAAAAGTGCTATGTGTATGATTATGGAGCGTTTAAATGCTTTAAGTAAAAGACCTTTGGTGCTTTCTGTGTCTGCTTTAACTAGTTTTGACGAGCAAGAATTTTTTAGTATATATAAACAAGGTATTAAACAAGCTGTTAAAGATTTTTCTAAAATTAGCTATGAAAGTGGTCTTGATGGTATGGTTTGCTCAGTATATGAAAGTTTGTTGATAAAAGAAAACACTAATTCAAATTTTATCACATTAACCCCTGGAATTCGCCCCTTTAAAGAAAATTCAGATGATCAAAAAAGAGTAGCTGATATACAGTGTGCTAAGGATAATTTGTCAGATTTTATTGTGGTTGGAAGACCTATTTATAAAGCAAAAGAACCTAGAAAGGTTTGCGAGGATATATTAGAGCATTTAAAATAAGCCTTAAGGCTTATTTTAAATATACTTTCATTTTTTTATTTTCCAAAATAATTCCATCATCGTCGCTAATAATTTGAAAATCTCCATTGAAATTTCTTAAGAAATTATCTTCAAATTTCATAGACTCTTGATCGCAAAGCATTTTTGTTGATGCAAGATTATCTTCTATTTTTATACTATTTCCTTGATCTTTATAGCCACCAAAAAATCTATTACATCCTGCTATTCCAAAAAGTCTTTTGTCTTTATTATCAAAACTAATACTTGCTTTAGAATTTTGAGGAAGTTCATAGCTTTTTCCATTAGCTTCATAAGAGCTTATAGTAAATTCTTTATTTTGCAAATCATCTGTGCTTAAATTTGCCACAGAACACCCACTAAAAATAGCTAAACTTGTTATACTTAATGTAATTATTTTTTTCATTTTGATTCTCCTTATACATGAAAATGTTTTAATTCATCTTCTAAATTTTGACAAACTACATTTAACTCATGAGCAACATCAAGTAAAATTTTTGAAATTTCTTCATTTTTATCACTTAATTTTACTGTTTCTTGCATTTTATCAAGTAATGATTGTAAAGTTTCTTGTGTGCTTGAGATTTTTTGCATACAAGCATTTGCTAATTCTCTTGCATTTTCATTGCAAACCTTTACTTCATTAGTTCCTTCAACAAGATCTTTTGCATCTTGATTTAAAGAATTAATTTCTTTGGCGTTATGTTTTAGTTCTTTGGAAACTTCATTGATACTATCTACTAATTGCTTGGTGACAATAGCAATATTTTTTAAAAATTCTTCTGAGTTTTGAGCAAGATTTCTTACATCTTCAGCAATAACTGAAAATCCACGACCAAATTCCCCAGCACGTGCTGCTTCAATACCTGCATTTAATGATAAAAGATTAGTTTTATCGGCAATTTCTCCCATCATATCAGATGCTTTTTTAATCTCTTCTGCTTGTTTTTCCATAACTTCAACTTTTTGAGATAAAACATCTTCATTTTCTGCAACCACTCTTACTTTATCTACTATCTGATTTAGTGAATCAAGCATGGCATTTAAAACTTCAAAAGATTTTGTATTTGCTTTGTTTGTATTATTTGAAAGTTCGGCAAGATCTTGCAATTCTGTATGTATTTGCTCACTTAAGTGATAAGATTCATCGGTTTTTGTATGACCTTCTTTTGTTCTATTTGCTAAATCAAGTGCATTAGCATTTAAAAGTTTAGATTGCTTATCTACCATTTGAGAATTTTCATTAGTAGAAATCACTGCGTTTTGAATTTTTTCAATAAATTGATTAATATAAGTACAAGCTTTACCTATCTCATCAGTACTTTTTATGTTGATTCTTGCGCGTAAATCTCCATCGCCACTAGCTAGCTCTTTTGCGTGTTTTAAAAGATCTAAAACAGGATTTCCTACAACTATTTTTAAAATATAAAGCACAGCAAAAACAGTAAAAAGTAAAGCTATACTAAAAATAATAATATAAGTTCTAGCTGAGCTTGCCAAATCATCATCTATATGTTTTAAGTCATTATACATGTCCATAACTCCTAAAACATCACCTTCTTTAGCATTAGCATGACAAGCTAAGCAACCTTTGTTAGCAATTAATGGGCGTATAAGTCTTAGATAATGCCCTTGATCATTATTAATTTCAACTGCTTTAATTTCTGGCTTGTTAAATTGCTCATTGATAATACTTTCATTACTTTTTGTGTATTTTTGCATTTCAAAAAGCTCAACGGTGCTTTTGGAAGGATAAATTTTAATATCTTTTATACCTTCTATCTCACCTGCTTCTTTTATAGCTTGTTCTATAATGGCAGGATCACCCAAATTCATCGCCATTCTTAGTGTTTGAAAAACAGAAGTGCTTAAGGTATCTAAATTTGCACGGCTGATTCTATCAGTCGTTTGCTGAGAGTCTTTTTGTAAAATAATTTGCATAATAATAAAACTAATTAGCAATGTAGAAATCATTGCTAAAGATATCTTTGCACCTATGCTTTTAAACATTTAAGCTCCTTGTATTAATGTAAAAAGTGTCTTATGCCGCTAAAATATAATGCAATACCATATTCATTAGCAGCTTTAATGATATCCTCATCTCTTATACTTCCACCTGGTTCGATGATAGCTTTTACACCTATTTTGCTAGCCTCATCTATGCTATCTCTAAATGGAAAGAAAGCTTCGCTTGCTAAAACACAACCATTTAAATCAAGCCCCATTTCTTTAGCTTTATTAATAGCTGCTTTAGCTGCATCAATACGACTTGTCATACCCATACCAATAGCCACCATAGCACCATTTTTTACATAAACTACGTTATTTGATTTGGTAAATGCAGCAATTTTCATAGCTATTTCAAGATCTTTTAATTCTTGTTCGCTAGCTTTTCTTTCGCTTTTTAAAACCGCATTTTTTAATTCATCTTCTTTAACTTCATCACTATCTTGATATACAAAACCACCATCTATATGTTTAAAATCATATTTGTCATAAGCTCTAGTTAGAAATGGCGCTTTTTGTGTAAAGATTTTAATACGCTTTTTATCTTTAAATACTTCCAAAGCATCATCATCTACATTTGCTGCAATAATTACTTCTATATAAATTTCATTAATTTTTTGCGCTAGTTCTTTATCTAAGGCTCCATTGATAGCAACAACTCCTCCATAAGCACTCAAGGTATCGCATTTAAGTGCATGGATATAGCTTTGGAGTAAGTTTTCTTTTATGGCAAATCCACAAGCATTTGCATGTTTTACAATGGCTACTGCTGGGGCTTTATCAAAAGCGCTTGCTAAGTTTAAAGCTGCGTTGATATCGGTTAGATTGTTAAAACTTGCCTCGCCTTTTAAGGTTGTAAAATTGTGTGTGAAAAAGTCATCAAATTCATATAAAGCACCTTTTTGATGAGGGTTTTCTCCATATCTTGTATTAAATACTTTTTGACCAACAATAAATTTACTTGCACCAAAACCACCATTAAAGCGCTCGTTCATATAATTTGCTATATAAGCATCATAATTTGCTGTATGCTCATAAGCTTTGATCATCAATGCTCTTCTAAAATCAAGATCTAAAGTATTATCTTTTAAAGCTTGTATGATTTTATCATAATCTAAAATATCACAAACTACAATGACATTTTTGAAATTTTTTGCACCGCTACGTATCATAGCAGGACCACCGATATCGATATTTTCTACAATTTCATCAAAATCTTGGGTTAAAATTGTAGTTTTTTTGAAAGGATATAAATTCACACAAAGCAAGTCTATGCTTTCTATATTATGCTCTTTAGCTTGCTTTTGGTGATTTTCATCTTCTCTTTTGTATAAAATTCCACCATGAATTTTTGGGTGTAAGGTTTTTACACGTCCTTCAAACATTTCAGGACTTTGAGTAAAATCACTAACTTCTTGTACTTGCAGGTTGTTTTCTTTTAAAAGCTTATAAGTGCCTCCGGTAGATAAAAGCTCAAAACCTAATTTTACAAGCTCACTAGCAAATTCTACTACCCCTTCTTTATCACTGACACTAATTAGTGCTTTCATTTATTTTTCCTTTCTATGTATTGTTTTAAAAATTCATAAGATTCATTAACTTCTTGAAATTTTTTTACACCTTCTTTTATTTTTGCTTCATCGCTGTTGTTTGCGTTTAAAATATCAGGATGGTATTTTTTAGCAAGTTCTCTATAGCGTTTTTTAAGCTCTTGTAAATTTACATTTTCGCTTACACCTAAAATCTCACATGCTTTTTGCAAATTCATACCCACTTTTTGAGTTTGCATAGAA
Source organism: Campylobacter sp. GB48 (assembly GCF_049221845.1). Classification (NCBI taxonomy): domain Bacteria; kingdom Pseudomonadati; phylum Campylobacterota; class Epsilonproteobacteria; order Campylobacterales; family Campylobacteraceae; genus Campylobacter; species Campylobacter sp. GB48. Next base: position 11,355 of record NZ_JBMJAR010000014.1, on the reverse strand, counting down.
TTTAGAAGTCTCTCAAGTATGTTTATGTCAAGATTAAAGGCTTTGACAATGGCTTTTAATACATCTTTTTTAATGCTGTTAAGTTCCCCATCAATCAAGGCCATTGCAACCAAAACATTTAATATATTAATTCTTTCTTGTTGAGGCAAAGGTACTTCTTTGATGAGTTCTTTGGCAACTTCATAGGTATCATTTAAGGTGTTTTTGTGTTCATTAAAACTTTGTTTTAAAAATTCTCTTTCTCTTGAATCTTTGGCATTGTAATCAAGAATTTGTGAGATCATGTTAGCTTCATTTTCACTAACTCTGCCATCACTTTTTGCTATTTTTGCTAAAAGTGCTATAACATAGTAGTTTAATCTTCTTTTAAATCCATCAATTCTTTCTTCGTGATAGCCTTGTTTAAAACCTTGAGAGAAACTTTTAGCTCCTTTTTTAAAAGAGCCTAAAAGATCATCTTTACCCCATGTTTTATAATACCAATAAAATGCCAAAATTGCCAATACAAGTAAAACAAAAAGCATTTTTATCCTAAATACTCATTAAATTTATCAAAATAAATTGTTTGTAGTTTTGCTAAAGATATCTTAATATCATCTAAAATGAAATCTTTTTCATTTAAATTTCCAAGTTTTGTAAATTTAGTTCCCATTTCATTTGCAAATTTGATAAATTTTTCTTCATTTTTAACACCAACTATAACTCTTGTTGGGCTTTCTTCAAAAATAAAACTCTTATCTTCAAAATCAGTCTTTACTTCAATACCTAAATTTGCCTTTGCGCTCATTTTAGCTAAAGTGATAGCAAGACCACCTATGCCTATGCTATTAGCACAATCAAGCAATTTTGCTTCGTTTGCTTTTAGTAAGAAATCCCATAGTTTTAATTCTGCGTTAAAATCTATATCTTCAAGCTCTCCTGCCACTTTTTGATCTAGCACTTTAGCAATCAAAGATCCACCAAAAGCACCTTTGCTTTCTCCAAGTAGATAAATAGCACTAGTGTCTTTACTAAAATATGATTTTAAAACATTTTCTGCTTTTTCATTTACTCCAACACAAGCTATGGTTGGACTTGGAAAAATACTCACTCCATCAGTTTCATTATATAAAGAAACATTGCCGCTTACTACAGGAGTATTGAGTTCTTTACAAGCTAGTTTAATACCTTCGCAACCTTGTGCAAATTGCCACATTACTTCAGGGTTTTGAGGGTTGCCATAATTTAAACAATCACTAATTGCCAAAGGTCTAGCTCCTGAGCATGCTATTTTTCTTCCTGCACTTGCAACAGCTGCTGCTGCGCCGATTTTTGGATTTACATAGTTTAATCTTGAGTTGCACTCAATTGCCATAGAAAGTAAGCAATTGTTTTCTTTGATTCTAATGCTATTTGCCCCTAAAGCTCCATCGCTTTTTAAAGTATTGGTTTGTACGCTTGAGTCAAATTGCTCATAAATATAAGCTTTATTGCTAACATTTTCATCTGCAAGGAGTTTTTCAAATGCTTCTTGAGTAGGAATGTTAAGCTTAAATTGATAGTTTTTTATCTCATCTAAGTATTTTGGTTTAGCCGCAGGTCTATCAAGCATAGGTGCTTTTTCGCTTAGTGGCTCAATAGGGATTAAACCAACTAATTCATCATGCCAAAATAGCTCCATTTTGCCAGTATCGGTAACTTCACCTATAATGGCAGCATCAAGCCCCCATTTGTTAAAAATTTCAATAACTTTTTCTTCATAGCCTTTTTTAGCACAAATTAGCATTCTTTCTTGAGATTCACTTAGCATTAACTCATAAGGGGTCATACCTTCTTCTCTCATAGGAGTTTTGTCAAGATAAAGTTTCATACCACTACCACTGCGTCCTGCCATTTCAAAAGAGCTTGAAGTAAGTCCTGCTGCACCCATATCTTGAATTCCAACTATATAATCAGTTTTGAAAAGTTCCAAACAAGCTTCCATTAACAATTTTTCAGCAAATGGATCGCCAATTTGCACAGTTGGTCTTAAGCTTTTACTAGATTCATTAAAACTATCACTTGCCATTACAGCTCCACCAAGTCCGTCACGACCGGTTTTTGAACCCACATAAATTACAGGATTGCCTATACCTTCAGCTTTTGCATAAAAAATATCTTCAATTTTACAAGTTCCAAGCGCAAAAGCGTTAACTAAGATATTTCCATTAAAACATTCATCAAAAGCACATTCTCCACCTATGGTAGGCACACCCATGCAATTACCATAGTGTGAAATTCCGCTTACTACACCTTTAACTAAATATTTTTGATGTTTGCCTATTTTTTTATCATGAATGTTGCCAAATTTTAAAGAATTCATACCCGCAACAACTCTTGCACCCATAGTAAAAACATCGCGTAAAATTCCACCTACACCAGTAGCTGCACCTGCGAATGGCTCTATAAAACTTGGGTGATTATGACTTTCTACTTTAAATACAGCTGCCATTCCTTTACCTATATCTATTACTCCAGCGTTTTCACCAGGACCTTGGATTACCCAAGGAGCTTTAGTTGGAAAGTCATTAAGGTATTTTTTACTTGATTTATATGAGCAATGCTCGCTCCACATAGCAGAAATTACTCCAAGCTCTAGCAAATTAGGCTCTCTACCTAGTATGTTTAAAATTTCTTGATATTCCTCATCGCTAATTTTGTGTTGTTTTATAATTTCTTTATCCATTTTCTCTCCTTTTTATTTACCTAAACAAAAATTACTAAACATAGCATCTAAAATTTCGTCTCTTTCAAAATCTTTTGTAAATTGGGCTATCTCTCCTATGGCTAAATTTAATTCAAAAGCAAAAAGCTCTAAAGAACTTTCTTTTAATAAATCTCTTGCACGCAAAATAGCTTCGCTAGCATTTTTACAAGCATTGAGTATTAAGGTATTACTAATTAGCATTCCATCACTATCTAAAGTATTTAGGTATTCATTTAAATTTTCCTTAATGACTTGGGTGTTTTTTTGAGCACAAATGCGTATACAAGAAGTGCTAATTTCATGTTTAAATTTGGTAGTTAGATCACTTTTGTTTAAAACATAAATGATTTTTTTATTACAATTTTTTAAAGCTTGTAAAATTCGCTCATCTTCTTCTTCAAATTCTTTAGATCCATCAAAAACAGCTATGATGATATCTGCTTCTTTAATGCTTTCATAGCTTAAATTAACTCCGATTTTTTCTATCTCATCATCTGCATTTCTTATACCTGCTGTGTCGATGATTTTAATTAAATGTGAGCCTATTTTTAAACTTTCCTCGATACGATCTCTTGTGGTACCTGCAATATTAGAAACAATAGCCCTATCAAAAGCCAAAAGTGAATTTAACAAGGAACTTTTTCCTGCATTTGGCTTACCGATAATAGCAACTTTAAAGCCCTCTATAAGTCCTTTTTTACTTAAAGAAATATCTACTATATCGCGTAAAAGTTTTGAATTTTTTTCACACATAGTAATGATTTGATCAAGTAAATCTTGTGGCAAATCTTCATCTGCATAATCGATACTAGTTTCTACAAAAGCAAGAGTTTGAACAAGATCTATTCTAATGGTATTTAAAAATTTACTTAAATCACCTTTAATATTTTTTGCTATGATATTTGCAGCACTTGCTGATTTTGACATGATGGCATCTTGTATACTTAAAGCTTTTAAAAGATCCATTTTTCCATTTAAACAAGCTCTTTTGCTAAATTCACCAGGGTTAGCAAGACGTGCTCCTGCTAAAATAAGCTCATCGAGTAAAATTTCACTTAAAGAAAAGCCTCCGTGGAGTTGAAATTCTACTATATCTTCTCCTGTAAAAGAATAGGGTGCTTTAAAATAGATCACTAAAGCTTCATCTAAAAAATCGTTGTTGTTTTTATAAAGTTTGCACAAATGCGCATAGCGGGGTGTTAGTTCTTTTTTGCGGGTAATTTTTAATGCAAGTTCTAAAGCTTTTTCTCCACTTACTCTAATAATACTTATAGAGCCCACTCCATGGGCTGTGGCAATAGCTACTATCGTGTCATTCATTCATTTTTCTTCAAAAAATCATTTACAACGATATATCTTTGATCGTCATTTTGTTTGATAGCTACATATTTATCAGGAAAACGTTCTCTTAATTTTTCTAAAGCAAGTTTTAGCCAAATTCCATCAAGTGGTTTTGTTTGAACTCTTCCTGTGCTTTCTACTTTTTCTATAAGAATTTTTAAATAATTTTCTATAGCTTGGGTTTGATTTTCTAAAAATTGAGCAATTTCTAGTCTTGGTTGAATTTTGTATTTAGCGCTAAGCCAATTATAAAGTAAATAAGAAAAAGCTTTATATCTATGAGCTTCTTTTCCTATAAGTAAAGCCGCATCTTCTCCATCAAGTTTTATTAATACGCAATTTTCATCCCAAATGCTAACTTGTACAACTTTGATGTCAAAATCAAAAGTTGCCAGTAACTTTTCTAGTGAAATTTTTATCTCATCGATATAAGAAGTGATATTTTTTTCTTCTGAGGATTCTTTATGAAATGAATCAAAAATAGCATCATTTTTTACCTTATAATGCTCTTTAGGTTGGGCAATATCTTCAATTGGTTTTTGAAAATTTTCTTTGTATTCTTTCTTTGATTCGTTTTTATCAAAGTTTTTTTGCATATGCTTGTTAAATTTCTCATTATGAAATTTTTTAGTTTTTTCTTGATGAGGTTTTTGAGTTTTTTTATGCCCTTTAATACAAATAATAGCGTTTTTTCTAAACAAACCAAAAAATCCTGTTTTAGCATGTTGAATAACTTCATATTCTAGATCAATCACAGAGCACTCAAATTGCTTTGAGGCTTCTATGAGTGCGGTTTGTAAGTCTTTAGCTTCTATGTTCATGTTTAGCTATTTCCTCTTTTTTGTGGTTTTTGAAAAGTTTATTTACAATCACTTGCTGAATAAGTGAACATATGTTATTTACACACCAATATAAAGTTAAACCTGCTGGGAAGGTTAAGAAGAAGAAAGTGAAAATTAATGGTAAAAATTTCATAATCTTTTCTTGCATAGGATCTTGTATAGCCATTGGTGTGATAAGTTGCTGGATAAACATAGTTAGACCCATAAATATAGGTAAAATAAACCATGGATCCATCACAGATAAATCTGTAATCCAAAAAGCCCAAGGTGCAGCTTTTAGCTCTATAGCATTTAGTAAAACTCTATAAATTGCAAAGAAAATTGGAATTTGAATAAGTATAGGTAAGCATCCACTCATAGGATTTGCACCATGTTTTTTATAAAGTTCCATCATGTGCAAATTCATCTTTTGTGGATCACCTTTATAGCGCTCTCTGATTTCTTTCATTTTAGGTGCTAAATCTTTGAGCTTATTCATAGAAATCATTGATTTATAAGTAAGCGGGAAAAGAATAATACGCACGATTAAAGTCATCACTACAATAGCCCAACCCCAGTTACCCATGTAGCCATGTAAGAAATTTAAAAATTCAAACATAGGTTTAGCTATAAAAGTAAACCAGCCATATTCCACAACATCATCCAAATCCGCATGAATGCTTCTTAAAATTTCATGCTCTTTTGAGCCAACATAACCACTTGCTTTAAAAGTATTTGTTGCACTTGCAAAAACGATAGAGTTTTCATGATTATCTTTAGTAACTACAGCATTAAGTGGTTTTTCAAAATTGTAAAAGAAAGCACTATAATAGCGATCCGAAGCTGCCATAAGGGTTACATTAGAAAAACTTTCGTCATTTTCTACATCACCATCTTCTAACATTGTGATTTTATCATCTTTATCTAAGATTAAAACCCCATGTACTGTGTAACTATCAACTGCTATATTTGGACGATAACCTGGCGTGATAAAATAAGCTGCATCCTTGCTTAGATTAACCTCTAAATCATAGTTTCCATATTTATGGAAAGTGATTTTTTTAGTTACTACTAAATCATTTAGATTTTGAGTAAGGATTAAGGTTGTGTTTTCATCACTTACATTGATAGTCTTTTGACTTGTGGTGTATGAAGTATTAAAAGCTTCTTGATTAATTTTTGCATCGCTAAATCTTACTTCTAGTGGTAAAGGCGATAAGGAAGTATCTACTAGATTAATACTTTTACCATTTTCGTCTTTATATTTTTCATCACTTAGATAAAATTTGGCTATTCTACCTAAAGAGTCAATATGTGCTTCAAAATGCTCACTTTTAACAACTGCTATTTCTTCTTTTTGATTAACACTAAGTTCTGTTTTTGGAGCTTGAGTGTTTGTGTTTGTAACGCTTTGTGGGGCTGAATTGTTTTGTTCTATTTGGGTGATATTTTGCTCAGTTTGTGGAGCTTTGGGGATAAAAAAATAATCATAAACTACAAAAAATAAAAATGATAATACAACAGCAATTAATATGCGTTTTTGTTGAGATAAATTTTCTGACACGGATTGTCCTTTGGAAATATAATCTTAATTAAAAAAAATTGATTATCGTTGCAAGGGATATAAAGATAGTTGAGTTGTTTTAAAGCATTAAAACTAGGTTTAAAACATATACCTGAGTTTAGATTATTCTTGCGTATTTTAGGATAATCAATACCACCTTTAAAAAACGGATTGCATTTTAAAATTCTTAAAAAAACTGCACCAAATGCCTTAAAAATATTATTTTTTTTAAATTGCCACAAGGCATATTCAGAGCAACTTGGGTAATACCTACAGCATTGTGGTTTAAAAGGACTGATAAAGAGTTGATAAAATCTGATAAGTTTTAGACAAGCTATTTTATACATCCTATTTTTTTCAAACCCCATTTCAAGTTTTTTTCTAATTTTAAAAAAGGAATTTCAGTGATACTTGTTTTGGCTACAAGTATGTATTTTCCGTTTTCAACTTGATTTTTAACCTGAAAAAAAGCTGATCTTAAGAGCCTTTTGGCTCTATTTCTTACGACAGCTTTTCCAACTTTTTTGCTAGCAACAACAGCGAATTTTTTTTCATCACTTAAAGAGTAAAAGATGATCATGCCTTCGCAATGCCATTTTTTACCTTCTTTGTATATTGTTGCGAACTCTCCTAAGTCGTTAATACTTAGAAAATCTTTTATACCGCTAATCTTTTTCTACCTTTAGCACGTCTAGCATTGATCACTTTGCGACCATTTTTACTTTTCATACGTACGCGAAAACCATGAGTTCTTTTTTTAGGGGTTTTATGTGGTTGGTATGTTCTTTTCATATTTTTTCCTTAACTTAAAATAAAAAACAAAATAATAAGCGAGTATGTTAGCAAAATCTTACTTAAATCTGCTTTTAATTAAGAGTTATTTTAAAACTTTTTGCTAAATTTTGATTTTATTTTTATAGACTGAAGGAAAAATAATGGCTTTTGAAATTTGTGAGAGCAAAAAAGAAGATTTAGAAAAAATTTTAGAATTACTCAAAGAGTTTGCTATTCATGAAAATATGCTTGATGATGTAAAATGTACAACTAAAGAACTTGAAGAATCATTTTTTAAACATGAATACGCTAAGGCCTTGAGCTTAAAGGTTGATGGTGAGATAATAGGTTATGTGATGTATTATTTTACTTTTTCATCTTTTTGGGGTTTAGGTGGGTTGTACTTAGAAGATATTTACATACAACCAAAGCATAGAAAAAAAGGCTATGCTAGAGCTGTTTTTAAATATTTAGCGCAAATTTGTAAAGAAAAAAATCTCAAACGCTTAGAGTGGGTTTGTTTAAATGATAATGATTTAGGCATTGAATTTTACACCAAGTTAAATGCAAGACATATGAATGAGTGGAGAACTTATCGTTTAGAGGGTAAAAATTTAGAAGCATTGATGTGATGAATAAACGCAGTTTGTATTATCTAAAAGCTTTTGGTTATGAATACTTTAATGAGCAAAAGCAAATTAGGCATTTTAACTTAAGCTTTAAAGAATTAAACGAAAGAGTGAAAACTTGCAATCTTTGTCATTTTTCTAAATTAAGAAAGCATAGTTTAATGGAAAAAGAAGCCAAAAATGCTAAAATTTTGATTTATCAAGCCTTTATCGATAAAGAAGAAAATGAAAGTGGAAAGTTTTTTGCTTCTAAAAATAAGCAAGAGTTTTTAATGCTTTGTAAAGAGCTTTTAAATTTAAAAGAAGATGAAATATATTTTTCTTATATGTTTAAATGTTTTAGTAATTTTAAAATAGATGATCAAGCATTAAAATTATGCTTACCATATTTTTATAATGAGCTTGATTTTGTAAAAGCAAAGATTATTTTATGTTTTGGTCAAGAAGCTTTTGCGAGTTTGGGTTTTGAGAATTTTCAAAAATACAAAGGGCAATGTATGCGTTTTAATAATGCTTTGCTTTTGCCAAGTTATGATTTGAATTTTGTGAGTAAAAATCCTAGTTTTTATACTGAATTTATAGAAGATATTAAAAAAATAAAAGGTTATTTATGAGAAAAAGTTTAGTTTGTTTGTTGATGAGTTTTGTTTTAACTTTAAGTGTTTTTGCAAAAGAGCAAAAACCATCACCCATAGAACCTAGTGAGTCTTTTTATCCTAATTTAGAATTTCAAAATTGTGATAATGATTGTTTATTTACCTTGCTGGAAACTGGACTTTATTTTAATTTCTTATCAAGATTTAACAATGATAACGCAAATGAACTTTTGGTTAATATCTATACTAAACTTTTAAACTCCATCATAGATTTTGAAAAAAGAATTCAAAAAAATGCTAGTGTAAAATTAGCTATTATTATACCTGAGCAAACGATTAAAAGTTATTCAAATACTATTATAAATTCAAGTATAGCGTATTTGCTAAGACAAAGAGCGCAGATAAAAGTAAAGGTATTTTTAATAGGCACAGAAGATGAAAGTAAGATAGCTAAAGCACTTAAACAGGCTCAAGATGAAAAATTTAACTATATCATAGCAGGTTTTACAGATAAAGGTGTGAAAAATTTATTAAAAGAAAGCCTTGATTCTAATGTAAAAGTTTTCATACCAACTGCACACAAAAGAAATTTTGATACGCAAAATGAAAATGTGTATTTTGGAAGTATAGATTATCAAAAACAAATTCGAAGACTTTTAGAGTATTCAAATGGTAAAAATATTATTTTTTCAGATGGAACACCTTTGGCAAATCGCTTAGATGAGAATGTTTTAAACGCAGGTAATGGTAGCGAGAAAATTTACACTATTAATAGTTCTAAATTTGATTTTAGAAGCATTTTAAATCAAAATAGAAGCTTTCAAGATTCTAGTATTATTTTAAATACTTCTTTGATAAAAACAGCGCTTATAAGCTCGCAAATAAGAACTTATGATATAGAACCTTTTGTGTTATTATCAACTCAGATTAATTATAATCCTATTTTGCTAAGTTTAACACAAATTAATGATAGAAAAAAACTTTTGCTAGCAAATTCCATTTCTAATGAGGATCAAACTCTAAGCTATCTTAATGAGCTTTTTTCGCAAAATATTAACTATAACTGGATAGCGTATGCAACTAGCGTGGGTCTTGATTATTTTTATACGCAGTTTTTAGATAAAGACTCTCAAAGAATTTTCGATGAGAGTTTAAATAATAATCAATTTGACTATAAGGTTAAGATCATACGCTCGCAAGGCTTAGGTTTTACTCCTTTGCAAGATCAGTAAAAACTTTAGCTATAGCTTCATCTATAGGGGCTACTTTTTCATTTTTTAAAAAAGCTAAGATAAATTCGGCTTCAAAAAGCTTGGTATTTTCTTTATAAATTTCTTGTTTTATATAAACTGAAGCTTTTTTAAGCTTTGTGATAAATGTTTTTACTTCTATAAGATCTCCAAGTTTAGCGGGTTTTAAAAAGCTACAATTTGCTTTAGTAAGTAGGAAATGTCCTGTGTTTTTATCAAAAATTTTTGCGTTTTTTTGAAAAAAAATCTCACTTCTTGCTCTTTCGCAAAATTTTAAGTAGTTGCTATGGTATACCACTCCACCCGCATCGGTATCTTCATAATAAATTCGTATTTGCATTTAAAATCCTTTAATTTGGTATGATAGTGTTTTTTCTTGCTGTTTTTTGAAGGGAAAAGATGATTAAACCTACTATTAGTGTATAGAGTGTGATTAAAAGATTTTCAAAAGCATTGTAGCTATTATCTCCGATGAGATTTGCTATACCAAAGATTAGTTTTGGTTTATAGCAAATCACCCAAAAAATAATTATAGCGTTAATGCTAACAAATGCTTTCATTGTATCTATACACCTAAATAAAGCTAAAGCAGATAAAATAAAACTTCCTAAAGCACTAAAGTATAATCCGTAAAAGTTGAATGCATTTAAAATACATAAGCCGTGTTTGTATAGTTTTATCATAAAAAGCATATACACAAACATTCCTATGGTTATGATTAGCCATTTTGCATTTAAAACTAAATCTGTATGATGATCGCAAAGCTTGCGATAAAAGAAAAGTTGGTATTGCTCGATAGTATCTTTTAAATTTTTATTTTCTTTGTGTGTTAGTTCTAATTCTCTAGCATAAAGCTCTTGTGCTCTAAGCTCTGAAGCATCGATTAGATTGTGATGAGCTATGCGGTTGCTTTTTAATTTTCTAAATAAATCTCTTAAATTTAAAAATTCATCATAATTATTTTTTTCTATTTCTTCTTCTAATTCTTCATGGTTGTATTGTATGCAATCATGCTCTATGTTAAACTGATTAGAAAAAGTACAATTTATGAATTTTGGTTTGTTATCTAAAGTGGCATTGTCAAAAACTACGATATTGTTAAATATTACATTTTTAAAATTTAAATCTTTTGTATATATGTTTTCAAAATTGATAATGCCTTTAAAAGTAATATCTTGAAAATGGTATATTTGCTTTGTTATATTATTAGTGCTAGTTTTATCTCTTTCTTTATTGGAAATAAATTTAACATTATTAAATTCCACTCCACTAAATTTGATTGTATTATTAAAAAAAGAAGTGTTTATAAACCTAGCTTCACTGTCAAAGCGTACCATGTTAAAATCAACCCTAGCTTTAAATTTTGCTCTAGTGAAAGAAGTTTTACCTTTAAAAACTGCTTCTCTAAAATTATTTTCTATGTTTTCTTGATTTGTATACTCAGCTAAGAATTTTGTTTCTATAAACCTAGTTTCACCTTCAAAACGTGCTATGCTAAAATTAACCCTAGTTTTAAATTCTGTGTTATCAAAATAGGCATTATTTTTAAAAACTGCTTCTCTAAAATTATTTTCTATGTTTTCTTGATTTGTATACTCAGCTAAGAATTTTGTGTTTATAAATCTAGCTTCACCTTCAAAACGCGCTACATTAAA
>NZ_JBMJAR010000013.1:0-38000 GCF_049221845.1 Campylobacter sp. GB48 | reverse complement strand
AAAACTAATGAGTATTATATAAAGCTTGATGCAGCTAGAGCATTACATCAATACAAATACGATGATGATCATAGAATGAAATTATATTTAAGTGGTGGGGTGTATTTTTAACTACACCACTTTTATAATTAAACCCCAAAGAAAATTTCAGGTTTTAATCTAAGCATTAAACAATATGCAGCCAAACTAGCTTGTTCTCTTGTGTAGTTTCTATTGCCTTGTATGTGAATGCATTCTTGTAAAAAGGTTCCATCTTTATACATAGCTCCTATATAGATGGTGCCTGCTTTGGTGTTTTTATCATTTTCTTCTCCAGCCACTCCACTAAGTGCTAAAGCAAAATCACAATTTGTAGTTTTAAAAACCCCTTTTAGCATAAAATAAATACAACGATCAGAGTATTCTCCAACACTTTCTAAGGTATCATTGCTCACCCCAAGCCAAGAATTTTTCAAACGATTAGAATAAGTGATCAAAGAACCCTCAAATACACTAGAAATTCCTGAATTTTCAGCAAACTTTGAAGCACAAAGTCCAGCCGTGCAACTTTCTGCAAAGGAAATTTTTAAGTTTTTTTCCAAAAGTTTTTTAGCTATAAATTTAATAGGATCATTCCCTAAAAATACTTTGCCTGTAAAAAGTTTAAAAACTCCTTTTAAAAAGCCTTCTAGTTTTCCATACTGACTAGCGCTTGCTCTAATGCAAATGAGATTATCTAACAATGCACTTGAGCTAGTTTGAATTTCAAAAGAGGTAGTAAGCGTATTAAGTAAGATATTTGCACTCGTTTCATCTATATCTAAAAGACAAAAATACGCATAGTCAAGCTCAGGATTTTGTAAAATTAAAGGCAATTTTTGCTCTATATTTATGTTTAATAAATTAATATGACATTGCTCAAAAGAACTTAAAAAGGAATTTTTTTTACGCAAAGCTTTTGAAGGCACCAAGGTGTCATTTTCTAATATTAAAACATCATCATTTAAGGTTGCTATGATTTTAGCTATGGTTGTATAGTATTCGTTAATGCTAAAAATGGTTATATAGTTATATTCTTTAGAAAGTTTTTCAAGTAAAAAAGGAAGTTCTTTATCAGGTTTGTTTATAAATTTTAGTTCATGAAGTTCTAAAAATTGTTTTTTGTATTCTTCTTGTATATAATTCATATAATTTTCATTGATAATAATTTCACTACCTATAATGATGATAAGATGTTTCATGGTTTTCCTTTTTTTCTTGCGATTATAACAAAAAAATAAGTGCAAATTAAAAGTATTTTAAGTAGAATTTACTATTTTTAAATTTTTCAAGGTGGATTATATGGATTATAAAGATACGCTATTGCTTCCAAATACGACTTTTGCAATGCGTGCAAATTTAGCAGAGCTTGAGCCTAAGCGTTTTAACAAGTGGTTTGAAAACAACTATGCTTATGATAAAATGAAACAAAAAAGACAAGGGGTAAGTGAGAGTTTTACTCTGCATGATGGCCCTCCTTATGCAAATGGACATTTGCATATTGGCCATGCTTTAAATAAAATTTTAAAAGATATCATCATAAAAATGCATTATTTTCAAGGTAAAAAAGTGCGTTTTACTCCGGGTTGGGATTGTCATGGTTTGCCGATAGAGCAGCAAGTAGAAGTTAAGCTTAAAGATAAAAAGCAAAGTTTAAGCAAAAAAGAAATTCGTGAGTTTTGTAGAGAGCATGCGAGAGAATTTGTAAATATTCAAAGAGATGAATTTAAGTCTTTGGGTGTGATTGCTGATTGGGATGAGCCATACTTGACTATGAAAAATGCTTTTGAAGCTGACATTTACAAAGCTTTATGTAAAATCGCTAAAAAAGGACTTTTACTAGAAAGAAGTAAGCCCGTTTTTTGGAGCTGGGCTGCTAAGAGTGCGTTAGCAGAAGCTGAAGTAGAGTATGAAGACAAAGAAGATTATTCTATTTTTGTAGCATTTGAGCTTGATAAAACTTCCCTTGAAAAATTAGGAGTTGAAAAAGCAAAAGCAGTGATTTGGACTACCACGCCTTGGACTTTACCAGCAAATCAAGCTATATCTTTAAATCCAAATGAAAAATATGTTATCACTGAAGAAGGTTATATTTTTGCTAAAGCTTTGCTTGAAAATATGATCAATAAAAACTTCACTCAAGGAAAAATTCAAAAAGAACTTTTAGGTGTTGAATTTGAAAATTTAAGTGCTATTAATCCACTCAATCAAAGAAAATCCACTCTTATTTTAGGTGATCATGTTTTAATGGAAGGTGGTACAGGGCTTGTGCATACTGCACCAGGACATGGTGAGGATGATTATTATGTGTGCTTAAAATATGGCATTGAAGTGATTATGCCTGTAGATGATGGTGGGTGTTATGATGAAACACTAAGAGCTAAAGGACTTTTACCAGAGCATTTATTAAGCGAGTTTATAGGACTTCATATTTTTAAAGCAAATGAGCGTATTTTAGAATTGCTTGGCGAAGCTTTGCTTGAGAGTTCTAAATTTACACATTCTTATCCATTTTGCTGGAGAACGCATAAACCGGTTATTTATAGAGCTACAAAACAATGGTTTATCTTAATGGATGAGAAAAAACTAGATGGAAAATCTTTAAGAGAGCTAGCGCTAGAGCAGTTAAATAATGTGAAATTTTACCCAGAAAGTGGGGCAAAAAGACTTAGTTCTATGATAGAAAATCGCCCTGATTGGTGTATATCAAGACAAAGAGATTGGGGTGTGCCTATTGCGTTTTTTAGAGATAAGAACACCAAAGAAGTGATTTTTGATGATGATGTTTTAGATCATTTAGTGGGAATTTTTGAAGCAAATGGAGCTGATGCGTGGTGGGATTTAGAAATAAAAGATTTATTACCTCCAAATAGTAAATATGATCCAAATAATTTAGAAAAAGTTTATGATATTTTAGATGTTTGGTTTGATAGTGGTAGTACTTGGGAAGCAGTATTAAACTCAGCAAGATATGATGCAGGAGAATACCAAGCTTCAATGTATCTTGAAGGAAGTGACCAGCACCGTGGATGGTTTCAAAGCTCACTTTTAATTTCTACCGCGATTAATCATAAAACCCCATATAAAAACATACTTACTCATGGCTTTACCGTAGATGAAAAGGGTCAAAAAATGAGCAAATCTAAGGGTAATGTGATTTTACCTCAAAATGTAGCTAAAAATTATGGGGTAGAAATTTTAAGACTTTGGATAATGCTTAGTGATTATTCAACGGATTTAAAAATTTCAGACAATATATTAAAACAAGTAAGCGAGCAGTATAGAAAGATAAGAAATACTATAAGATTTTTACTTGCAAATACTAATGATATGGAATTTTTAGAAACAAAAAATTTCACACTTTTAGATAAATGGATTTTAATGCGTGCAAAAGTTGCTTTTGAAGCATGTGAAGCTGCTTTTGAAAAATATGAATTTGCAAAAGGCTTTAGTGTGCTTTTAAATTTCTTAAGTGCAGATTTAAGTGGAATTTATTTAGATGTGTGTAAAGATAGATTATATTGTAATGCAAAAGATAATACAAAAAGAGTAAGTGCGCAAAGTGCTATGGTGCTAATAGCTAGAAAACTTTTTGCGCTTTTAGCTCCAAGTTTAACTTATACCATAGATGAAGCATTAGAGCATGCAAATGTGGCTATTAAAGAAAATGCTAAAGATGTGTTTGATTTGGTGTTGAAAAATGGGTTTGATTATGAGTATAAAATCGAAGATGAATTATTTATAAAATCAAGAGAAAAATTCTTTGAGCTTGTTGATGTATTAAAAAAAGATAAAATCATCAAATCAACTTTAGAATTAAGTTTGCAAACAAGCGCAAATGAGCTTTTGAGTGAAGATATTGAAGAAGTAGCTGATTGGTTTATGGTAAGCTCGGTAGAAAGCTTAGATGAAAAAGAAGCTTTGAGTGAGTTTAAAATAGATGATCATAGTTTTAAAATCGTGCGTTCTTCGTTACACAAGTGTCCAAGATGTTGGAAATTTTTAGCAAAAGAAGAAGAATGCTTATGTCCAAGATGTAATAGCGTGGAAAAAGCAAAAAATGTTTGAGCAAGCTTTACCTTTTAGCGTGATAGTGATTACTTTATTAGGCTTTTTATTGATCACGCTTTTTTTGTTTTATTTGGTTAAAAAATTTAAGGATAAATAATGGTAACTTTAAAAGAAGCTTTGAAATTTTCAAATGAAGAATTAGAAAATCTAAAAAAAGAATTAAATGAAAAAGCACATCAGCAAAAGCATTTGGGTGCTTATGTAGAGCAGTTTTTAAATAAAGACTTAAGCACTTCAGGTGCAGGTGTGCCAGTAGCTATAAAAGATAATATTAGTGTAAAGGATTGGGAATTAACTTGTGGTTCTAAAATTTTACAAGGCTATGTGGCTCCTTATGATGCAAGTGCTATTATAAATTTACGTAAAAATAATTTTGCTCCATTTGGAAGATGCAATATGGATGAGTTTGCTATGGGAAGTACGAGTGCGACTTCTTTTTATGGTAAGACTTTAAACCCACTTGATAATGCTAAAGTCCCAGGTGGAAGTAGTGGGGGGAGTGCTGCGGCTGTAGCTGCGGGGATAGCTTTGGCAAGTTTGGGTTCGGATACAGGTGGTTCGGTAAGACAGCCTGCTGCATTTTGTGGTTGTGTTGGTTTTAAGCCAAGTTATGGAAGAGTTAGTAGGTATGGTTTAGCAGCGTATTCTTCAAGTCTTGATCAAATCGGAGTTTTAACGCAAAATGTTGAAGATGCTGCGATTTTATATGATGCTATTGCAGGTTATGATGAAAAAGATAGCACAAGCGCAAACATAGCTTTTGAACCAACCGCGCCAAAACTAAATGCAAATAAAAAGCTAAAAATAGCTGTGATTAAAAACTATGTAGAGCAAACTAATGATGATGTAAAACAAGCCTTATTAAAAACCATAGATATGTTAAAAGCAAATGGCCATGAGATTATATATAAAGACTTAATGGATTCTACATTTGATGTTGCAGCTTATTATATCATAGCAGCGGCTGAAGCAAGTGCAAATTTAAGTCGTTATGATGGTGTAAGATATGGTAGAAGAAGCGAAAAATGTGACAATCTTAGCCAAATGTATGTAAATAGCAGAAGTGAGGGCTTTGGAGAGGAAGTAAAAAGAAGAATTTTACTGGGAACCTTTGTTTTAAGTAGTGGGTATTATGATGCATACTATATCAAAGCACAAAAAGCTAGAAGATTTATCAAGCAAAAATATGAAGAAATTTTAAATGATTGTGATTTGATTTTTATGCCAGTTGCTCCAAGTGTTGCTTTTGGCTTTAACGATATAAAAACTCCAGTACAAATGTACTTAGAAGATGTATTTACTATTTCAGTGAATTTAGCAGGACTTGGTGGCATTAGTGTACCAGTAGGAAAAAATGAAAATGGACTTAATATCTCTGCTCAACTTATATGTAAAGCTTATGATGAGCAAACTTTGTTAGATGGTGCTTTAAGTTTGGAAGAAATTATCAAAAACAAATAAAGGAAAAATTATGAAAATCATCAAACGCGCTTTGACTTTTGAAGATGTTTTGTTAGTTCCTCAATATTCTGAGGTTTTACCTAAAGAAGTGGATATTAAAACAAGGCTTACAAAAAATATCACCTTAAATATGCCTTTAATTTCAGCTGCTATGGATACAGTTACTGAACATAGGGCAGCTATCATGATGGCAAGGCTTGGTGGCATAGGGGTAATCCATAAAAATATGGATATAGCTTCACAAGTTAGAGAGATAAAAAGAGTTAAAAAAAGTGAAAGTGGCGTGATTATGGATCCTATTTATATAGGACCTAAAGCAAGTGTTAAAGAAGCACTAGAACTCATGGCTGAATATAGAATTTCAGGCGTTCCTGTGGTAGATGAGAATAAAACTCTAATAGGAATTTTAACAAATCGTGATTTGAGATTTGAAACTAATTTTGATAACTTAGTAGAAAATGTAATGACAAAAATGCCTTTAATCACTGCTAAAAAAGGCTCTACTTTAGATGATGCAGAAAGGATTTTTTCTACTAATAAGGTAGAAAAGCTTCCTATTGTAGATGAAAATAACCACTTAGAAGGCTTAATCACTATAAAAGATTTAAAAAAACGCAAAGAATATCCAAATTCAAATAAAGACGCCTATGGAAGATTAAGAGTGGCTGCGGCTGTGGGTGTGGGTCAGCTTGATCGCGTAAAGGCTTTAGTGGAAGCTGAAGTTGATGTTATAGTAATGGATAGTGCGCATGGGCATTCTAAAGGGATTATTGATACATTAAAAGCGATTAAAGCTGAGTTTAATGTAGATGTGATAGTAGGAAATGTTGCAAGTGCAAAAGCGGTTAAAGATCTATGTGAGGCAGGTGCGGATGCTATTAAGATAGGTATAGGGCCTGGTAGTATTTGTACTACGCGTATTGTTTCAGGTGTGGGTGTGCCCCAAATTTCAGCTATAGATGAATGTGCAATAGAAGCAAGTAAATACGGTGTGCCAGTAATTGCTGATGGGGGTATAAAATATTCAGGCGATATTGCAAAAGCTATTGCGGCAGGTGCAAGTAGTGTGATGATAGGTTCACTTTTAGCAGGAACTGATGAGAGCCCAGGTGAGTTATTTACTTATCAAGGAAGACAATATAAGAGTTATCGTGGTATGGGAAGTTTGGGAGCTATGCAAAAAGGAAGTTCAGATAGATATTTCCAAGAAGGTACTGCTCAAGATAAACTTGTGCCTGAAGGAATTGAAGGTAGGGTACCTTATGTGGGAAGTATAAAAAGTGTAGTGCATCAACTTTTAGGTGGACTGAGATCTTCTATGGGTTATGTAGGTGCAGTAGATATCAAAGCTTTCCAAGAAAGAGCTGAATTTGTAGAAATCACCGCAGCAGGATTAAAAGAAAGCCATGTGCATGATGTAACTATCACTGCTGAAGCACCAAATTATAAGGTAAGTAATTAATGGAATTTGAAGATCACATCAAACAAGCTGAGCTTTCTTTGGAAAAACTTAACGATAAAGATTTAGACCTTAAAACTTGTGTGGAAATTTATAAAGAAGGTCTAAAAAGTATCAAGCAAGCAAGAACTATGCTTGAAAATGCTAAATTAGAAATCGAGCAAGTAGATGAGTAGTGTTGTGGCTTTACAATTTCCCACTTTGGCTTTGAGTGAATCAAGGCTTGATTATTATCTAAAAGCTGCTAAGGAAAGTGGCGCGAATTTGGTGGTTTTAGGTGAGTATGTTTTAAATAGCTTTTTTAGTGAGCTAAAAACTATGCCAAAAAGTATGATTAAAGAACAAAGTCAAAGCAAAAAAGCAAGCTTGATAAAACTTGCTAAAAAATATGATTTAAACATTATTGCACCATTTATCAGTGTAGAAAATGATGGTTTAAAAAAACTATGCTTAAAAGTAGGCCCACAAAATGTAAAAGTGTATGAACAACAAATTTTAATGCCTTATGTACACTGGAATGAAGAAAAATTTTTTAACAATAAAAAAACTGATAAACTTAAACTTTTTACTTTCACACATGAGGGCTTAAAATGTGCTTTGCTTTTTGGCTTTGAGGCGCATTTTGATATCTTTTGGCAAATGATTATGAAAAAAAAGATAGATTTAGTCATCATTCCTACAGCTAGTACCTTTGAAAGCAATCAAAGATGGCTAGAACTTTTAAAAACAAGAGCTTTTTTAAATTCAACAAGTATTTTAAGAGTTAATCGTATAGGTAATTTAAAGCAAGAAAATGAATGGAAATTTTATGGAGATAGCTTTTTTATCAATGCTTTTGGGGAAGTGCAAGAGCAACTTGGCGATCAAGAAGAAATGCTTGTAGTAGAAGTTAGCAAGGCAAATGAAGCTAGAAATTTATGGGGCTTTGATAAGCTTGTGAAAAATTATGAAGAATAATCTTTTTGGCAAGAAAATATTATTTAAAGGAGTATAATGAGAAAAATTTTATTACAAATTCTTTCTTTTAGTTTTATTTTTATGGGAATTTTTGCTTTAGTTAGGTTTTTGATGATAAAAAATTTAACCAATGAAAGTGAAAATAGCTTAATGGTATATGTATATGGACTAGGTCATGATATGAGAACCTTTAGTGCTATTTTTTTACCTCTATTTTTGTGTGGTTTGTTTTCTTATATAAGTTTGGTTTTCAAAGATAGAAAATATCACGCTATGGGGGGGGGTAATCGCTAAATTTTATATTTATCTTTCTAGTTTTTATGTAGCTTTTATAGCTTTTGTTGTTTTAATTTCTGCGTTTATACATTATTATTATTTTCAACTTTATGCAAGCAAAATTGATATTTTTATTTTTGGTTTAAAAGATGATAATACTAAGGCGATATTATCTATAGTTTTTTCTGATTATCCCATTATAAAAGCATTGTTATTAGCTGTGATTTTTAGTATATTTTGTTTTTATCTTAATATTAAAATTCTTAGCTTAAAACTAGAGACTATTAAAGTAAAACTAGTATTTTTTGTTTTATTAAACATTTTACTAATTTATGCTTATGTTGTAGCGCTAAGAGGACATTTTACTTATAATGCATTGAGAGCTTCAAGTTATGAATTTAGCACTATAAAAGCTTTTAATGAAATTTCTACAAATCCTTTAATGGCTTTTTCATGGGCATATAAAGAGTATAAAAATCAACAAGAATTTAAAAGCGTAGATATAAAACAGCTTAATCACAACTAGAAGAAAAGCTTTTTCCTATATTTGATACTACTTTAGCACATCAAAATCATGCTAAAAATCATATTTATATTAATATCATGGAAAGTTTTGGTTTAAATTTAGCTGAGTTTAGCACTGAAAAAATTAATCTTTTGGGAAATTTAAAAAAACATTTTGAGCAAGATGTTATTTTCACTAGATTTTTGTCCAGTGCAAACAACACCATAGAAAGTTTTAATCGTTTGGTTTTTTTAAGTCCAAATATTATTTCAAACGGATTATATCAAAAAGAAAAATTAGCCTTCACGCCTTTGCAAATTTATAAAAATGCAGGGTATAAAATAGTTTTTGTTTATAGTGGTAATGCTTCTTGGTATAATCTTGGCAATTATTTTAAAAATCAAGGTGTAGATGAAATCATAGATGAAAATACACTGATGCAAGATTTTCCACAAGCTAGAAAAACAAAACATAAATACGGTATAGCTGATGAGTTTATGTATAAAAAAATATATTCTATATTTGAAAATGCTAAAAATCCTACGCTAGTTATTTCTCTTAGTATTTCTACTCATAGACCTTATATACACAAAAGCAAAACACAACTTATTGATGAGAACGCTTTAGATGAAAAGATATTAAATCAATTTATTATCAGTGATTCTATAGGTGCTTTAAATGCTTATGCGTATGCAAATGATGAATTTGGAAAATTTTTAGATCGCATAAAAGAAAGTAGTTTGAGAGAAAATATTATTGTTGCTGCTACAGGTGATCATAGATTTAGAGATATTAAGATGGATATAAAATCCCAAAAAGCTTTTGCTTATAGTGTGCCTTTTTATTTATATATTCCAAAGTATTTAAAAAATGATATTTATTATGATAAAAATCGTGTGGGTTCGCATAAGGATATTTTTCCAACACTTTATAATCTTACTCTTAGCAACACAAAGTATTTAAGTCTAGGTGGAAGAAATATGTTAGCACCTATAAAAAATGAAAAATTAGAATTTGGTTTTAATGAGCTTGTTTGGATTGATCAAAATGGAGTGTATGATGGAAATAATGGTTATTATTTTGAAAATAATACTAGCATAAAAGATACAAATAAAGCTTTTGAGTTAGATTTATATCATAAAAATTTTTCAAAAAAATATAAAGAGTTATTTCAAAAGCAATTAAATTATAGACTAGTCAACCTCAAAACATCAAATGATAGTGATTAGATTTTATCTCTAAGGGCTTTTTATATTTTATTTTTAGTAAATAAATGATAGAATTTTGCCTTAAATTTTCAAAAAATTTGAGGCAAGAATGCAAAAAATTCATTTTATAGGTATAGGTGGTATTGGAATTTCAGCTTTGGCGAGATTTTTAAAAGAACAAGGCTTTAAGATTAGTGGTTCTGATATCAAAGAAAGTAAAATCACAAAAGAATTAGAAAAAGAAGGCATAGATATAAAAATTCCTCATCATAAAGACAATGTCAAAGATGTGGATTTAGTGGTGTATTCAGCTGCTATCAAAGAAGACAATGAAGAATTAATCAGCGCAAAAAAGCAAAACATCACAACGCTTTCAAGAAAAGAAGCCTTACCTATGATTTTAAAAGACAAAAGAGTTTTTGCAGTTGCGGGAGCTCATGGCAAAAGTACAACTTCAAGCATTTTAGCAAGCTTGATAGAAGCTTCTGTGATCATTGGTGCAGTGTTAAAAGAAAGCGGCACTAATATGCTTTATAAAGAAAGTGAAAATCTCATCTTTGAAGCTGATGAGAGTGATAGTTCTTTTTTAAACTCAAATCCTTATTTGGCTATAGTGACTAATGTTGAAGCAGAACATTTAGATCATTATGGAAACGATCTTGCAAGATTACATAAAGCTTATGAAGACTTTTTGCATTTGTCTAAAATTCAAGTGATTAATGCTGAAGATGAATTTTTGTCAAGCTTAAATTTAAATAACGCTAAAAAGCTTTACCCAAGTAAAGATATCACAAATATTTATATGAAAGTAGAAAATTTTAAGCCAAAAACCTATTTTACACTTAAAGATTTAGGTGAATTTAGTGTTTTTGGTATGGGTGAGCATGTAGCGATGGATGCTGCTTTGGCTATTTTGGCTGCGAGTGAATTTATAAATATAGAAGAGCTAAAAACTAAGCTTTTAAAATATCAAGGGATTAAAAAAAGATTTGACATTTTGTTTGCAAATGAAAATATGGCTTTGATTGATGATTATGGACACCATCCAACAGAAATCAAAACAACACTTAAAGCAGCAAGTGAGTATGCAAGGCTAGCTGGATATAAAAAAATCATAGCTATTTTTGAGCCTCATCGTTATACACGTTTAAGCGCAAATATAGAGTATTTTAGCGAGGTTTTAGCAAATGTTGATGAGCTTTATATTTTACCTGTGTATGCAGCAGGGGAAACTAAAATAGAAATTAATATGCAAAAACACTTCCCAAAAGCCAAATTTATAAAAGAAATCAAAAGAGAAGAAAGCGCTATTTATCTTGATGATGAGTTGATTGAAAATGGTTTGGTAATTGGTTTTGGTGCGGGAGATATAAGCTCAAAGCTTAGGGGTAAGTATGTTTAAGATTTTTTTATATACCTTAGCTTTTTTTGCGATTTTACTTTTTTTCATTTTTTTGCGTAAAAAAATAGGTAAGATTAGTAATTATCTTTTGATTTTAGTGTTGATTTTGATGATTGCTTTTGCGATTAAATTTGAGTTAAGTGCCACAAGAAGTGGGGTTTTAAAAAAAGAAACACTCAATGCATTCTTGCAAGGACAAAGTTTAATTTGTAAAGATGTTAATGTCACCAAAGAGTATTTTAACTTTGAACATGGAACACAAAGTTTTATTTCAAATGGTAAAAACAAACAATTTAAAGCCTATGTTTTTGATATAAAAGATTGCAAGGTAGATAAATAATGCAAGAGCAATTTTTTAAAAAGCTAGATTTAGATGGCTATATAGAAGATTTTAGGGGGCTTTTTGCAAGAGATAAAGAAATTTTTTTACAAGGTGATAGCAAGCTTCATTATAAAAGGATCAACGAGCTTTCTCTGATTGATTTTAATCCTCCGCCTATGATAGAAGAGTTAAATAGTGCTTTAACTCATCTTAGCAAGCAAGGAATTTTACATTTAAGTCAAAGCTTTGAATTTATTAAAATCTGTATGTATTTTAGATACTTAAAGGGCTTAAAATTTGAAGAAAGCTTAAAAGAATGGCTTTTAAAAATAGAAATTCCGCAGGCTATTTTGGAGCTTTTTGAGTATTTTGATGAAAAGGGTGAGATTAAAGAAGGTGTTGATGAAAGACTTGTTAATCTAAATTTAGCTCTAAAAATGAAAAAAGAAAGCTTGGTAACTGAGTTTAAAAAACTTACTTATACTAAAAATCTTAGTGCGTATTTAATTGATACTCAAATCCATCTTATCAATGGTATGGAAGCTTTGCTTTTACGCGGTGGGTTTAATCATGTCTTAAAAGCAAAAATCATAGGTAGAAGTAGTGGTGGTGGATTTTATGTGGTGCCTTTGAGTGTAGAAAAAATCCAAAGTCAAATAGATGAAATCAAAGATGCCAAAGAAGAAATTTTTTATGAATATGCTAAAAAAATCAGCTTGATTTTTTATAAAAATTTGATGTTTTTGAAATTTATCAATAATGCTTTTGATTTATTTGATCATTATAGCGCTAGAGTTTTGATGGCTAAAAAACATGATTATGAGTTTGTTTTAGCTGATAGTTCTAATAATTTAAGTTTATATAACTTCGCTCATCCGGCTTTAAAAAATGCAAAAAGCGTTAATATAGAGTTTAATAAAAAAGTTTTAATCATCACAGGTGTAAATGCAGGTGGTAAGTCTATGCTTTTAAAAGGAATTTTAAGTGCAGCTTTACTTGCAAAGCATTTGCTTCCTATGAGAATTAATGCACAAAAAAGCCAAATAGGAAATTTCAAAGAATTTGATGCGATTTTAGAAGATCCACAAAATGTAAAAAATGATATTTCTACTTTTGCAGGAAGAATGCTGTATTTTTCTAAGCTTTTGGGTAAGAAAAATGTTTTATTAGGGGTTGATGAGATAGAGCTTGGGACAGATTTTGAAGAAGCTGCGTGTTTATATACTGAGCTTATTTCTAAGCTTTTAGAACAAGATAATAAAATCATCATTACAACCCACCACAAACGCCTTGCTATGCTTTTGGCGAAAAATTCACAAGTAGAACTCATCGCTGCTTTGTATGATGAAGAATTATCACACCCAAAATATGAGTTTTTAAAAGGTACCATAGGTAAATCTTATGCATTTGAAACAGCTTTAAGATATGGCATAAGTGCAAATTTAGTGCAAAATGCTAAAAAGCTTTATGGGGAAGATAAAGAAAATTTAGAAGAAATGGTAAGTAAAAATATCAATCTTGAACTTTCTTTACGCAAAAAAAATGAAGAGCTTGAGAAAAAAGAAGCTAAGGTAGATGAAATTTTACTTTCACTTAAAGATCAAAAAGAAAAAAACGATCAAGAATTTAAAAAGCTTATTTCTAATTTAGAATTTAAATATCACAAAGCCATAGAAGAAGCTAAAAAAACGATAAATCTAAAAGATATTAAAGAAAAACAAAGAAGTTTAAACAAAGCCAATGGGCTTAAAAAAAGCATTGTTTTGCCAAGTATGGAGCAAAATGAAGAGCTTAGAGTTGGGGATTTTGTTAAATATGAAAAAATCAAAGGTAAAATCACAGCTGTTTCAAAAAATGATGCGATGATTCAAAGTGATGGCTTGAGTTTGCGTGTACCATTAAAGCTTCTTAAAAAAAGCAATCAAACCCCTACACAAAAGGTAAAATCAAGTGTCAATATAACCCGTCCAAGTGCTTTAAATATGACTTTAGATTTACACGGTTTAAGAAGCGATGAGGCGCTTGAAAGATTAGATAAATTTATCTCTGATGCTTTGATAGTGGGTTTTGATGAGGTGATAGTTTATCATGGTATAGGCACGGGAAAACTGGCTTTTGCGGTAAAAGAGTTTTTAAAAGCCCACAAAAGTGTAAAAAGCTTTAGTGATGCTCCGATTAATCAAGGCGGTTTTGGTGCTAAGGTGGTTAAGCTTTAAGTAAAATTATAGTAAAACCTTTAAAACAATAATGAGGTTTATTAAATGAAACAAGTGATGATTTTAAGTGGAGCAGGTTTGTCTGCTCCAAGTGGTATAAAAACTTTTAGAGCTAGCGGTGGATTATGGGAAGAGCATGATGTGATGGAAGTTTGCTCTGCAACTGGCTTTAGAAAAAATCCTAAAAAAGTTTTGGAATTTTATAATAAAAGAAGAAAAGAACTAGCTAGTGTTAAGCCAAATCACGCACATAAAATCATCGCTTTATTAAAACAAAAATTTCCAAAACAAATTAGCATTTTAACGCAAAATGTAGATGATTTACTAGAGCGGGCAGGCTGTGAAGAAGTGGTGCATTTGCATGGCTTTTTACCTGAGCTTAGGTGTTTAGAGTGTGAAAATATTTTTAACATAGGCTATGAAAGTAGTGATGATAAAATTTGTCCTAAATGTCAAAGCAAAAGTGTAAGGCACAATATCGTGATGTTTGAAGAAATGGCACCAAATTATAAAATTTTATATGAAAAATTACAAAATTGTGATTTATTTGTATGTATAGGCACAAGTGGGCAGGTTTTACCCGTGGGAGAATATGCAAGAGTATGTAAGCAAAGTATATTAAATAATCTTGATGAGGATAAATATTTAGAAAGTAATTTCACAAAAGTTTATATAGAAGATGTTTGCTCGGCTATTGATAAAATCAAAACTGATATAGAAAATTTCTTGGAAGAAAAATGCTAGAAGTAATCTTACAAGGTATAGTTTTAGGTATGGGTGTGTCTGTGCCTTTTGGGCCTGTGAATATTTTGATCTTAAATACTGCTTTATCTTCTTTTAAAAATGCTTTTTGTGTTGGGCTTGGCGCTTTAAGTGCTGATATACTTTTTTTGATTTTGATTAATCTTGGGCTTTTAAGCTTTGCAAATAATGAATTTTTTTATAAAATACTAGCTGTTTTTGGCTTTTTCTTTTTGAGTTTTATGGTATTTTTAATGCTAAGAAAAACGAGAAAAGTCGATCTTAACAAGGTAAATAAAACACATCCTTTAAAAGGTTTTAGTAAAGGATTTTTATTAAATGTTACAAATCCTTATGTTATAGGCTTTTGGGTAAGTGTAGCAGGGCTTAGCATGCAGAGTAAAAACTCTTTTGCCTTGCTTTTTGGTTTGGTGGGTTTTATTGTGTTTTGGATTTTTACTTTATCGTTTTTTGTGTCTAAATTCAAAGCCCTTGTGAAAAACAAACATATATTTTATATCAATCTTTTTTCAGCATTTATTTTAGAGTATTTTGCTCTTTCTATGCTGTATAAAGCTTTTATAGGATAAAACATGCAAGTAGTTGAAATTTTTAAAGAATTGAGCAAATTTAAATCCATCACCCCAGATGATGATGGAGCGTTAAATTATATCGCAGTGGAGTTAAGTGATTTTGAAGCTTTTTTTATAGAAAAAGAAGGTGTGAAAAATCTTTTGCTGACTAAAAAATTTAGTGATGATGGGGAACATTTGGCTTTTGGCGGGCATGTGGATGTAGTGCCTGCGGGAGAGGGTTGGAGTAGTGATCCTTTTGAGCCTTTAGAAAAAGATGGGTTTATCTATGTAAGAGGCGCGCAAGATATGAAAAGTGGCGTGGCTGCTTTTATGTGTGCGGTTAAGGAAGTAGAAAATTTTAAAGGAAGAATTTCATTAATTTTAACAAGCGATGAAGAAGGTGAGGCTAAATTTGGCACGCTTGAAGTGCTTAAATTTATGCAAGAAAAAGATATGCTACCTGATTTTGCTGTGGTTGCTGAGCCAACTTGTGATAAAAAATTTGGAGATAGTATTAAAATAGGGCGTCGTGGTTCTATCAATGCAAAATTACTTATCAAAGGTAGGCAAGGCCATGTAGCATACCCGCAAAAATGCATTAATCCTGTGCATAATTTTGCTTCTGCTTTGAAATTTTTAGCAGGATTTGATCTTGATCCAGGTGATGAGGTATTTGCACCATCTAAAATCGTTATTACTGATATACGCGGTGGTATGGAAGTGTGTAATGTAACTCCAAGTGATTTAAAATTGATGTTTAATGTGAGAAATTCTCCACAAACTAGCTTAGAAGATGTAAAAGCTTATGTAGAAAAGACTTGCGAAGGGCTTGATTATGAGTTGTGCTTGGATCAAAGTTCAAAGCCTTTTTTAACACAAAGTGATTCTAAAATCGTACAAAAACTAAATGAAAGTGTGCAAAAAATCACTCAAGTAGTGCCAGAACTTAACACCAAAGGTGGCACAAGCGATGCAAGATATTTTGCTGAGTTTGGTGTGAAGGTAGTAGAATTTGGCGTGTGCAATGATAGAATTCATGCTATTGATGAAAGAGTAAGTATAGAAGAGCTTGAAAAATTGTATTTAGTTTTTAAGGATTTGATAGAAAATTTTAACTAGGAGAAAACATGGATGTAATAGGAATTTAGAGTAGCCTCTCATTTAAGAGTACCTTGCAGCTACCGGCAAGTTAGCCCTCTAAACTTCTAAAATTATATCATTAATTTTTTAAAATGGAATTAATAGGAAGTAAAATGTCTTTTGAGCTTGATGTAAGTAGCTATGAAAAAATAGAAAAGCTATTTATCAATTTTAAATTAAAATGTGATTTTAAATTTAGAATGATACAAGGGATCAATGTTTTGCATTTTGGATATTTGTGGGGAGCTTGCAAAGAAGCACAAAAGATTTTAGAAAAAAATCAAAAATGTGAAGATTTGTTTGAGCTAATTATGAAAATTTATTCCAAAAGACGAAAAAATCATCAAGCAAATTTTTTACTTTTACAATGTTATGAAAATGCTCTAAGAAGTACTTTAGCAGTAAAAATAGCAAATTTGCATAATAAGTTAGATGATGATTGGTTTAAATCTAGTGAAGAAGTTTTTAATCCTGCTTTGAAAAATCTTTTAAAAAAAGTTAAAAAGAGATGCAAAAAATAGATGAATATAATAGTACTTGGCAAATTTTTGATGATTTTTGTTTGATTGATTTAGAAGAGATATTGATAGATCATTGGAGTGAATTTGCTTATATATTTAAAGATAAAAAAATATATAAAAATCAACCCTTGCCAAGTTTTGGCACCAAAGAACATCTTAAGACAAAGCTAAGTCAAATAAGAAAAGCTAGAAATGAAACTATCATAATAAACCTACAAAAATAAAATTTAAAAAAGATTTGGAAATTTTACTTTTGAGACTTGGTTATAATTTAGAAGATGCTATTGATATTGGGGAGATAAAAGAAGCTATCATTTTAAGATTTAATTATAATAGTGCAAGCGATTAAGTATTTTAAGTAAAATAGATAAAAGGTTTCAAATGATTATCAATGGGCAAAAGCTTGAGTTAAAAGAGCTTAGATTTATGGATTATATTAAAGAAAAGCAATTAAAAATAGAATTTATCGCTTTAGAATTAAACGGAGAAATTATCCCAAGGGATAAATTTGAAAATTTAATTTTAAAAGAAAATGATAAAGCAGAAATTGTTACTTTTGTAGGTGGTGGTTGATGAGAATTAAATTTAATGGTAGCGTGATAGACACGCATTTTAAAAATACTTTGGATTTTTTTCAAAGTGTGAGTAAAAATGAAAATGATGTATGGATAATCAATGGTTTTGCGACAAAAGAAAGTTTGAAACTAAAAGAAAATGATGAGCTTTTTTGTATAGAAAAAAATACTTTACCCCCATATGAAGCTCTTGATGCGATGATGAGGGCAAGACACACTCCAAAGCTTCATGATAAACTTAAAAAGGCAAGTGTAGCGGTGTGTGGGCTTGGTGGGCTTGGTTCGCATATAGCTATAAATTTAGCAAGAAGTGGGGTTGGTAGGCTTCATTTGATTGATTTTGATGTGGTGGAACCAAGCAATCTTAACCGCCAAGCTTATATAGTGGAAGATTTGGGTAAATTTAAGGCTGAAGCTTTAAAAGATCAAATTAGTAAGATTAATCCTTTTATAGAAGTATTTGCACAAGTTTTAAAAATAGAAAAAGAAAATATAGCCGAACTTTTTATAAATGATGATATAGTTTGTGAAGCCTTTGATAATGCAAAATACAAAGCCCTTTTAGCGCAAAATTTTCACCAATACTATCCTCAAAAAACATTAATTTGTGCTTCTGGCTTAGCAGGATATGGCGATAGTAACAGCATACAAACAAGAAAAATAGCAAAAAACTTTTATGTTTGCGGTGATTTAAAAAATGAGGCAAAAGTAGGCAATGGACTTATGGCACCGCGTGTAAATATTTGTGCAGGACATCAAGCAAATTTAGTTTTAGAACTTTTAGCGAGTGAGTAATGGAAAAATTAAAAATAGGAAAATATGAGTTTAATTCTAGGTTTATTTTAGGTTCTGGAAAATTTTCTTTTGATCTTATAAAATCAGCCATTGAAGAGGCAAAAGTTGAGATTATTACCTTAGCTTTGCGTAGGGTAAATGATAAAGGCATAGAAAATATACTTGATTTTATCCCAAAGCATATTAAGCTTTTACCAAATACTTCAGGTGCAAGAAATGCTAATGAGGCATTGCGTATAGCAAGACTTGCAAGAGAGCTTGGTTGTGGAGATATGATCAAGGTTGAAGTAATTAGCGATAGTAAATATTTATTACCGGATAATTATGAAAGTATAAAAGCAGCGGAACTTTTAGCAAATGAGGGTTTTACGCCTTTGGTTTATATGTATCCTGATTTATACGCAGCGCGCGCTATGGCAAGTGCGGGAGCTGCTGCTATAATGCCTCTTGGGGCTCCTATAGGAAGCAATAAAGGCTTAAAAACTAAAGAATTTATACAAATTTTACTTAATGAAATTAACTTGCCTATTATAGTGGATGCGGGCATAGGAAATCCCGCACAAGCTTGCGAAGCTATGCAAATGGGAGTAAGCGCAGTGATGGCAAATACTGCCATAGCCCAAGCTAAAGATGTCGCAAAAATGGCAAAGGCTTTTGCTTTGGCTATAGAGGCAGGATATAATGCGTATTTAGCAGGCATAGCAAATGAAAGCACGCCAAGTGCAAGCTCGCCTTTGAGTGGTTTTTTAAGAGATTAAAATGCAAAAATATCCTCATATGCAAAGTATTGAAAGTGAAATTTTAACTAAGGTTTTAAAGGAAGTTGAAAATTTTGATGAAAGTAAATTTAGCGCTTTTGATGTAAAACAAGCTTTAGTTAAGGATTATCTTAACATAGAAGATTTAAAAGTCTTACTTTCAGGTGCAGCAGAAGATTTCATAGAAGATTTAGCACAAAAATCAAGCAAGATTACTAAAAAATATTTTGGAAATTCCATTTTGCTTTTTACACCTTTATATCTTTCTAATTTTTGCAATAGCAAATGCACTTATTGTGGATTTCAAAAAGGAAATAATATTAAAAGAGCTAAGCTAAATGAGGCTGAAATTCACAAAGAAATGCAAGAGATTAAAAAAAGTGGCTTGGAAGAAATTTTACTCTTAACAGGCGAGGGCAGGGAATATGCTAGCGTAGAATATCTTGCCAAAGCTTGTGAAATAGCAAAAGAGTATTTTAAAGTCGTTGGGATTGAAGTTTATCCTATGAATGTAGATGAGTATGCACTGCTTCATGAAAAGGGTTGTGAATATGTAAGTGTTTATCAAGAAACTTATAATCAAAAAACTTATTCTAAAATTCATATTGAAGGTGAAAAAAGTGTATTTGAGTATCGTTTTCATGCACAAGAGCGAGCGTTAAAAGCGGGTATGAGAGGGGTTGCTTTTGGAGCTTTACTTGGTATAGATGATTTTAGAAGAGATGCTTTTGCCACGGCTTTACATGCGTATTTTTTACAACAAAAATACCCTCATGCTGAAATAGCTTTGTCTATCCCTAGACTAAGACCTATTATTAATAATAAAAAAATTCATCCAAAAGACGTAAGCGAAACAAGACTTTTGCAAGTTTTATGTGCTTATAGATTGTTTTTGCCTTTTGCAAGTATTACGATTTCTACGCGTGAAAGAGTAGGATTTAGAGACGGGGTTATTAAACTTGGAGCTACTAAAATGAGTGCAGGTGTGAGTGTGGGAGTGGGTGGGCATCAAGGCGATAAAAAAGGCGATGATCAGTTTCAAATTAGTGATATGCGTAGTGTTGATGAGGTTTTAGTTATGCTAAAAAATGCAAATTTACAAGCTATAATGAGCGATAGTATTTATGTGGGATAAAAAAATTATTGCTATTAGTGATAGTCAAAATACGCAAGGAGATTTTTTAAATTTTATTGAAAAACTAAGTCAAAGTAGTATTGATGCTTTGGTACTTAGAGAAAAACATTTAGATGAGTTAGAATACGCTAAATTAGCCAAGGAAGTATTAAAAATTTTTAATAAAACTCAAAAGATTTGCTTTTTGCATTATCATTATGAAGCTTGTTTAAAATTAAATCATCAATTTTTTCATGCTCCTTTATTTGTTTTACAAAATTACCCACAAAGCTATAAAAAATTTGAGCTTTTGGGTACTTCCATCCATTCTAAAGAAGAATTAGATTTAGCTTATAAGCTTAAAGTAAGTCATGCTTTTTTTGGGCATGTATTTAAAAGCTCTTGTAAGACTGATTTGGCTCCAAAAGGTATAAAAAATTTAAAAGATTTATTAGAAGTTTCAAAAATACCCATTTATGCCATAGGTGGCATAAATACTCAAACTATAAACTACTTAAAAGATTTAAATTTAGCAGGTATATGTATAAGAGAAGCTTTGTATAAAAGCGAAAATGTAAAAAAATATATTTTAAGATGTAAAGATCTTTTAGTCCAAAAGGACTAAAAGATTATAGCCAGAAGAAATATGCAATCACCGCAAGCGCGATTGAGCAAAAGATGTTTAATATAATACCAACTTTTACCATTTCTTGTTGTTTAATATGTCCTGTACCAAAAACTATAGCATTTGGTGGTGTAGCAACTGGTAGCATGAAAGCACAAGAAGCACCAATGGCAATGATTAAAGCAAGTCCTAAAGCAGGAACACCTAAAGTATCTGCTATAGAGATAAATAAAGGCACAAGCAAGGCTGCTGAAGCGGTGTTTGAGGTAAATTCTGTTAAAAATACTATAAAAAAGGCTACGATTAAACCTATAACAAATAAATGTCCATTTTCTATAAATGAAATAATAGTATCAGCCATAACCTTGCTAGCACCTGAATCTTTTAGTACTACACTTAGAGTAATACCTCCACCAAAGAGCATTAATACACCCCAATCGGTATTTTTTTGTATATTCTTCCAATCAATCACCTTAAAAGCACATACTAAAACAGCTGCAAGTAGGGCGATAATCGCATCAAGATTTGCTATTTTATGTCCAAAAATACTTGTAATGATAGGACCTATATTGCCACTAAAAATCCAAGATAGAGCAACCACTAAAAAGATTATTAAGGTAATGATTCTAGGTCTTGTAAGTTCTATATTTTCAGTGTGTAAATCAACTTGTAGATTAAATTTAGGTTTGAACATAAAATACAAAATTAAAATCATTGCAGGTAAGAAGATTAAAACAATAGGAATACCATATTTTAACCACTGTGCAAAACTAATGTGTAATTGGGTAGCAACAATAGCATTTGGCGGAGTTCCCACTATAGTGCCTATACCACCTATACTTGCACTAAAAGCTATACCTAAAAGGATAAAAACATAAGTATTTCTATCTTTTTCTGGATCAAGTGAAGCTAGCATACCTATGGCAAGTGGAAGCATCATAGCTGCGGTTGCAGTATTACTCATCCACATAGACAAAAATGCAGTAGTGATAAAAATATACAAACTAGAAAGGCCTAAATGCCCTTTTGCTAATGTTAAAATTTTATGTGCGATCAGTTTGTCTAATTTTTGATGATGCATAGCTGCTGCTAGAGCAAAGCCACCAAAAAATAAAAAGATATTTGAATCAGCAAAGCCAGTTAAAGCTTTAGCGGTAGGCAATAATCCTAAAATTGCTGCTAAAACAGGTACTAAAATAGCTGTAATAGTAACATGTAAAGCCTCGCTAAGCCATAAAACGGCGATAAAGATTAATAAAGATAAGCCTTGATTCACTTTGGTTTCACCAAAAGGGGAAAAGTAAAGCAAAGCGATAAATAACACCAAATCAGCAATGACTATGAGTGTTTTTGTATTTGAACTCATTTAACAACTCCTTTAAAATATTGTAGTTTTGTAACATATTCTAAATGAATTTTCATTTAAATGTCAATTTTTATATAATTTTTTTTATATAAAATTCTTCTTGTGTGAAAAAAAGTAAGTTTTAGTAAATTTTATATGTTTTTGGTATAATTTTTGCTGTTTTAAAAAATTAAGAGATAATTCCTAAAGGAAATAAGATGTTTAAAAAATTATTTGTATTTATCTTGGCTTTGTTTTTTAGTGCTTGTGCGGTAAATTCAAAAAATCAAAGTATTGCAAGAGTTAATGAGGTTATAAAAGTTCAAGCAGAGTGCTATGAACCTTCTAATTCTAAGGCTTATGAGGCAAAAATAAAAGGTCTTTTATATATTAGCGATGTTGGGCTAAAATATTGTGGCAACAAAAGAACAATAGACAAAAGTGTTTCTTTGAAAAAAGTATATATTCACAGAGTGTATGATTTAAATGAGAATTTGAAATATGCTTCTTCTAATGGATATAATTATTATATTAATGAAAATTTTAACTACTATTTTTATGTGTTTTTAAAAGAAGAATTAGAAAATAGAGGTATAGTGGTGGTCGAAAATACACAAGATTCTCCTTATGTTTTAAGGGTAGATTTAAGTTTTAACGATTTTTACTCTAAATTTGATTCTAATTCTTTATTTTCAATTATTGCTAGTCAGCTAACATTAAAAGATATTAACACTAGTAAAACTATTAATATCAAAACCAAACAAGAAGTTAAAGGTTTTTATAATATAAAAGATTTACCTTTTTTCACTCAGCTTCTTATTAAACAAGTGGCTAATAAATCCGCAGATATCATTAGTTCTTTGTGAGGTGTTTTAATTGCCATGGATTTTCCTTTGCGAGCTTTTGTCCAGCTTGCAAGGAAGAGCTTTTAGAATATTCTTTGGGTATAAGAGAACTTGAGGGAAATTTTAAAGTTTATTATTTTTATCAATATGAGCAAATTAAACATCTAATTTATTTTAAACACAAATTTCAAGGATATTTTGTTTTAAATGCGCTTGCAAAATTAAGCTTTGCTAAATTTAAAGATTTTTTTCAACCCTCTTGTGAAATTAATGCCATAGCTTTAGATGATAAAACATATAAAAATTACTCTCATACTGCTATTTTAACTAAACATTTAAAAACTCAATTTATAAAGCCTATGTATCATACTTTACAAGCTAATTCAGAATTTAAATATAGTGGAAAAAGTTTGCAATTTCGCAAAGATAATAAAAGAACTTATAAGCTTTTAAAGTGTCCAAAATACCCTGTAATTTTAGTAGATGATGTGGTAACTACGGGTTTAAGTTTGCTTGAAGCAAAAGAGTTTTTAGAAAAAAATAATATCGAAGTGCTTTTTGCTTTAGTTTTAGCTAATGCAAAATTTGATACAATATAGGCATTAATTTTAAGGATTTTTATGGAAAATATTTTTACTAAAGATTCAGATATTGAAAATATAGATATAGAAAGTTCTATAAAAAGTAGTTATTTAGATTATTCTATGAGTGTTATTATAGGCCGTGCTTTGCCTGATGCTAGAGATGGGCTTAAACCTGTTCATAGAAGAATTTTATATGCTATGAATGATTTAGGTGTTGGAAGTCGTAGTGCTTACAAAAAATCAGCACGTATAGTGGGTGATGTAATCGGTAAATACCATCCACACGGTGATACAGCTGTATATGATGCTTTAGTAAGAATGGCGCAAGATTTTTCTATGCGTTATCCAAGTGTGGATGGGCAAGGAAACTTTGGTTCTATTGATGGTGATGGTGCTGCTGCGATGCGTTATACTGAAGCTAGGATGACGATTTTAGCTGAAGAACTTTTACGTGATATAGAAAAAGACACAGTTGATTTTATACCAAATTATGATGATTCTATGAGTGAACCTGATGTTTTACCTGCTAGGGTGCCAAATTTACTACTTAATGGTTCAAGTGGTATTGCAGTAGGTATGGCTACTAATATTCCTCCGCATAGTTTGAATGAGCTTATTGATGGTTTGCTTTATTTAATTGACAATAAAAATGCAAGCTTAGAAGAAATCATGCATTTTATCAAAGGCCCTGATTTTCCAACCGGTGGTATTATCTTTGGTAAAAAAGGTATTATAGAAGCTTACCGTACAGGTCGTGGTAGGGTAAAAGTAAGAGCAAAAACCCATATTGAAAAAAGATCTAATAAAGATATTATCGTCATAGATGAACTTCCTTATCAAACTAACAAAGCAAGATTAATAGAGCAAATTGCTGAACTTGCTAAAGAAAAACAAATCGAAGGTATTGCTGAAGTTAGAGATGAGAGTGATAGAGAAGGAATTCGCGTGGTGATTGAACTAAAACGCGATGCTATGAGTGAGATTGTGTTGAATAATCTTTTTAAATCTACCACCATGGAAAGTACTTTTGGCGTGATTATGCTTGCTATACATAACAAAGAACCAAAAGTTTTTTCTTTAATCGAGCTTTTAAATTTGTTCTTAAATCATAGAAAAACTGTAATTATTAGAAGAACGATTTATGAATTGCAAAAAGCTAGAGCTAGGGCGCATATTTTAGAAGGTTTGAAAATTGCACTAGATAATATCGATGAAGTGATAGCTTTGATTAAAAATTCTCCTGATAATCCAACAGCTAAAAATTTATTGATGGAAAAATTTGGCTTAAGCGAGCTTCAATCAAACGCGATTTTAGATATGAAATTAGGCCGTTTAACAGGACTTGAAAGAGAAAAAATTGACAATGAATTAAGAGAATTATTAGCAGAAATTGAAAGACTTGATCAAATTTTAAAAAGTGAGACTTTACTTGAAAATTTAATTAAAGATGAATTAAAAGAAATTAGAACCAAATTTGATGTGCCAAGAATCACCCAAATTGAAGATGATTATGATGATATTGATATAGAAGATTTAATACCAAATGAAAACATGGTAGTTACTATTACCCATCGTGGTTATATTAAACGTGTTCCAAGTAAGCAATATGAAAAACAAAAACGTGGCGGCAAAGGTAAGGTTGCGGTTACAACTTATGATGATGATTTTATTGAAAGCTTCTTTACAGCAAATACACATGATACTTTGATGTTTGTTACTGATCGTGGACAACTTTACTGGCTTAAAGTTTATAAAATTCCTGAAGGAAGTAGAACTGCTAAAGGTAAAGCCGTGGTTAATCTTATTAATCTACAAGCAGATGAAAAAATTATGGCAATTATTCCAACCACTGACTTTGATGAAAGTAAATCATTGTGTTTCTTTACGAAAAATGGTATTGTAAAACGCACAAATTTAAGTGAGTATCAAAACATTAGAAGCGTGGGTGTAAAGGCGATTAATTTAGATGAGAATGATGAGCTCGTTACTGCAATCATTGTAGCAAGAGATGAAAATGAAATCGCAAATGTAAATGCAAGTGAAAATTTAGAAATAGATGAAAATCTAGAAAATGAAAGTAGTGAAAATAGTGAAGAATTAGATAATATTACTAGTGGTAAAATGCTTTTCGCGGTAACTAAAAAAGGTATGTGTATTAAATTCCCACTTGCTAAAGTTAGAGAGATTGGTCGTGTAAGTAGAGGGGTGACTGCGATTAAATTTAAAGAAAAAGATGATGAGGTTGTGGGTGCTGTTGTTATAGAAAATGACGCCCAAGAAATCTTAAGCGTAAGTGCTAAAGGCATAGGCAAGCGTACTGATGCTGGAGAATACAGACTTCAAAGCAGAGGCGGTAAAGGTGTTATCTGTATGAAACTTACTGCTAAAACAAAAGACTTAATCGGTATAGTTATAGTTGATGAAAGTATGGATTTGATGGCATTAACAAGCAGTGGTAAGATGATACGCGTTGATATGCAAAGTATTAGAAAAGCAGGTAGAAATACAAGTGGTGTAATTGTTGTTAATGTTGAAAACGATGAGGTTGTAAGCATTGCTAAATGTCCTAAAGAAGAAGATGAGGAATTAGATGCTGAAACTAATATGGATTTAAATTTAGAATAGTAAAATTTTTGGAATGCTTTTTGCTGTTTTAACAAAATCAAATAAATTGAAGGTGTAAAAAATGAAAAAAGTTGTTTTTATGTTTTGTTTAGCTTTGGGTTTTAGTGCATGCGCACTAGATCAAAGAGGTGTAAATCCAAATCAAACTCAAGCTGCTCAAGCTTCAAGTTCTGATGTTGTGATTCAAAAGGTTGATAAAGATGATGTGCGTAATATCATTAGAGAAGAAAAAATGCTTGCAAATGATACAAGTACAGACAATGATCTAACTTTTACAGCGGTGGGTGAGGGTATTGCTCCTTTAAATACCGTTTCTGTTGGTCAAGCTTTGGCTTTGGCTAAAAGAGCAGCAATCACTGATGCTTATAGACAATTAGCTAGTAAGTTATATGGTGTAAGAGTTAATGGTAAAGATACAGTAAAAGATGCTATGCTTAAAAGTTCAACCATCACAGCACAAGTTAATGGTTTGATTAAAAATGCAAGTGTAGTTGATCAAGACTTTAAAGATGGTCTTTATAGAGTAAATGTAGAACTTAAAATCGATGCTGACAAGTGGAAAGAATTGTTTGCTTATTAATCCTTATATTTTTTAATGCTACTGCCCAAGATGAATTTATATTTTGGGCAGAACTCTCTAATAAAAATTTTATTCTCTATCATCAAAATGAAACTATTTCTATGGCTATGACTAAAAGTAAAAATAAAAATTTAGAATATGCTTGTGAGTTAGTTTATACACCAAGCGACTTGAAGTCTTTAGTACACAATGATTTTGGTATGGTAGATGAAGAGAAAATGACAAAGTTAGATAAATTTAACTTTTTAAATGCTCATAAAAATGATTTAATTGATTGTTTTTTTAATTCAAAAATAGATGTAAAAGACTTTGTAAAAAGCGAGCAAGCAAGTGCACAAAGTGAAACTTATGTAAGAATTTTGCCTTTAAGATTTATAGTTGAATTTCACAATAATAGTGCCTTTGTATATTATCTTAAATAAATACAAAGCTAGCTTTTATAAAAATCAAGTTAAAATACTTAAAAAAATATTAAGATAAGAGTAGAAAATGCAAAAAAGTATCCCTCGTTATTTATTATTTAAATATTTGCGTTTTGATAAAGATCAACCTTTTATCATGCTTTCAAAAATTTTAGCTTTTTTAGGTGTAAGTATAGGGCTTTGCGTACTTTTAGTTGCAATGGCTATCATGAATGGCTTTGATAAAGAATTTGAAAGAAAACTTTTTACGATGAATTATCCTATCACTATATTGCCACGTTTTGGAGCAAGTGTGGATGATAAATTATTGCAAGAATTAAGAGCTAAATTTCCAAATTTATTATTTAGTCCTTATATTGCTACTCAGGTTATAGCAAGAAATGATTTAAAATTAGAAGGCGGTATGCTTTTTGGTGTTAATTTTGAAGATGAAAAAAAAATTAATGAAGTCGTAGCGCAAGCTTTAGAAAATAAAAAATTAGACAATTTTGATATTTTAATTGGCAAGGGTTTAAAGGATGAATTTGGACTTGATTATAATGAAAAGATAACTCTAATTTTTTCTAATCTTAATGCTAGTGGACTTTCACTTATCCCGCAGGTTAAAAGATTTGATGTTAAAGCTGATTTTTCTTCAGGACTACTAGCTTATGATAAAGCTTATATGTATACAGATGCTAAAGCCTTAGCTAAAATTTTATCATATCCCCAAGGAAATTATGATGGAGTACATGTGTATTCAAATAAACCTTTTGAGGATATTAAGCAAATTGAAGCTTTTTTGGGTGCAAGGTATGCTAGCATAGGTTGGTGGGAACAAAATGGGAATTTCTTTGCAGCACTTGCTTTAGAAAAAAGGGCGTTGTTTATTGTGTTGATGCTGATTATTTTGGTCGCAAGTTTAAATATAGTAAGCTCTTTGTTGATGATAGTGATGAATAGACGTAGTGAAATAGCTTTATTGCTTTCCTTAGGAGCTAGTAAATTAGAGATTAAAAAAACCTTTTTTTCTTTAGGATTTTTAATAGGTGGAAGTGGTATTGTAGCAGGTGTGATTCTTGCAACTATTGCTTTGTGGGTGCTTGGAAATTTTGACATCATTTCTTTACCAAGTGATGTTTATGGTATGAGTAAATTGCCATTAGAACTTTCTTTAGTTGATTTTTGTGCTACACTTTTTGGTGCTATTGTGATAGTGAGTTTATCTTCTTATTATCCTGCCAAAAAAGCAACTCAGGTAGATATTTTAGATACTCTAAGAAACGAATAAATTATAAAAATTTATTCGTTTAAGAATTTTTGAATTTCATTGAAAAAGTTTTCATAGCTAATGTCTTTGATGGTTTTAATAAATTTTCCATTTTCATCGATCAGATAAAATTCACCACTATGTGCTATAGAATATCCCATAGCAGAATCTTTAAGATTGATTTTTTCATATATCACACCATAATTTTTAGTAACTTTTTCTAATTCTTTTTCATCTTTAGCAACTAAAGCTGTAGAATTTGGATAAAAATATTTTACCCATTGACTAGTTTGAGTTAGATTGCTATCTCTTGCTGGATCTAGTGAGATAAATACTACATGAGCTTTTTCTTTATTTGGCATTTTTTCTAAAACATTAGCAATCAAGGCAAGCTCACTAGGACAAACATCAGGACAATATGTATAGCCAAAATATACAATCAATTTTTTACCGATAAAATCTTTTAAACTAAGCATGCCTTTTTCAGAATTTAAGTGAAAATTGTATTTGTTATTTTCAAAATACTGTACAGATATAAAAAACACCCCAAAAATTACCACAATTAATAAAAAAATATTTATTTTTTTCATATTTTACCTTTTTACATCAAAGTCAAAATAAAAACCTAGTGGAGCTTCATCATCAAAAAGTTCTATTCTAAAACGCATTACATCTAGTGTGCAAGAACTTAAAACTAATTTAGCATGGTAAGTGTTGTTGATTTTTTTAAATTGTGGAACAATATCTCCCATATACATATTAAGTCCATAAACTCTAGCGTTTAGTTTTTTAAACTTACCTAAATTAGTGATATTTAAATCAAGCTCGTTTAATGCGGCTATAGGTTTTGGATTTAAATTTACTAATACCTTTTTATCTTTAAAATTATACTCACACTCTTGAACGTTTAGATCACATGTTAAAGGCGTTAGAGTGGTGATTAGCTCTCTTTTTTTTCCAGAATTTGATGAGTTAGTATAAAAATAAGCCCCGCATATAGCAAAGACTATAGCTAGAGCAAAGACAAGTAGATTTTTCATTATTTTTTAATATTTCTTGACTTGATGTCTTTTAATTCAATTGTGCTATTATCATCAAAATAAAGCGTTAAATTAGCTTTGGTTTGTGGTGTGATATTTTCTTTAAGATTTAATACCATAATATGCTTACCACCTGGTTTAAGTTCAGTGCTTGATTTTGCTTTTATAGTAATTTGAGGAATTTGCACCATCATTTTTTTACCATTTTCCACGATATGATCATGAATTTCAGTCGTGTCACTTAATGAGCTTTGAGCTTTTATTAGTTTTATATCTTTATCAGAGTTATTTTTAAGCTCTAAAAAAAATGCTGTGGTTTTAGAATTTGGTGGAGTTTGTCTTACATAAGGATCATTTATGGTAACTTCGTTTGCGATAGCAAAAGCACTTAATATAGTTAAGCTAAGTAATTTTTTCATTATTTTACCTTTATTGTTTTTTAATCAATTATAAACATTATACACGGAAAAAATTAAAAATATATTTATTGTAAAAATATTATAATTATCTCTTTGTTGTTTTAAATTTTAGTAGAAAGGTATAAATTGTTTAAAATTATATTAGCATTATTTAGTTTAGCCATATTTGCAAATGCAAATAATCTTGCAAAAATTTATTTAAATCAAGGCATTGATGCAGTTGAAAAGGTGCTAGAACAAGAATTAAGTAAAAAAGATTTTTGGCTTGATGAGATAAAAGATAAAAATGTTAGCCTTGGTTATTATGAAGAAAATGTTGCAATCGTTTTAACTAATAAAAGCGATAAGATTATTAGAGTTTATCATTATAATGATGGAAAAGTAGAAAAGAAATTTATTCAAAAAGATGTTTTAACCGGTTTAGCGGGTGATAAAGAAATAGAAGGAGATTTAAAAACTCCTATAGGTTTTTATGAGCTTGGAAAGAAATTTTATCCTGGTGATCCATATTATGGACCATTTGCTTTTGCAACAACTTATCCAAATGTTTTAGATAAAACTTTAGGTAAAACAGGCGGGGGAATTTGGATTCATGGTTATCCTTTAGATGGAACGCGTTTAGATACTTATAAAACTAGAGGTTGCATTGCTGTGCAAAATGATTTGCTAGAAGATTTTAATAAATTAGTAGCTGATAGAAAAGCTTATGCAATGACAGAAGAAAAAAATAAAGTAAGAGCAAATCATGAAGAAGTTGCTATTTTGTTAGCAAATTTATTTGCTTGGAAAGACAGTTGGCAAAAAAGTGATATCAATAAATACTTGTCTTTTTATGATAAAAATATATTCAAGCATAAAAATAAATTTTCATATGAGCAGTTTGCAAAAAACAAAGAAAGAATTTTTGCCAAAAAAGAAGAAAAAACTATTAAATTTTCAGATCTTAGCATAAGTCCTTATCCAAATGAAAAAAATGAAAAGATTTTTAGAATAGGGTTTTATGAAGACTATCGTAGTACTAATTATAAATTCAAAGGGGAAAAAGTTCTTTATGTTAAGCTAGTTGAAGACAAAATGCAAATTTTAGCTGAGCAATAATGGCTTATATAAAAATCGATCGCTTGGCTTATGAGTATAATCTTGATCTAATAGCTTCTAAGGCTGGAGGTTATGAAAAAATAATCTGTGTTTTTAAAGATAATGCTTATGGACATGGAGCTAAGCTTTTAGCTCCTATAGCTAGAGCAAAAGGTATAAATTTTATAGCAGTAAAAAACGAAGCTGAAGCAAAAGAACTTGAAAATATTTTTGATAATATCTTAATTTTATCTCATCATCCACATGGTGATGAAAGTGAAAAATTTATTTATGCCTTAAATGATAAAAATGATATAAAAAAACTCAAAAAAAATACCAAAATTCATTTAGTTATAGATACAAATATGCATAGAAATGGAATTTTACCTGAAGAAATTCAAGAAACTTTATATAAACTTAAAAACAACTGTTTACACCTTCATGGAGTAATGATGCATTTTGCAGGAAGTGATGAAATAGATGCAAGTTATTTTGTGCAAAAGCAAAAATTCCAATATGCTAAAAAAATAATTTATAATTTATTGCGAGAAGAAGCTAAAAATTTAGTGTTTCACTCTCATAATTCTGAAGCCTTATTTAGAGCAAATGCTTTAGAGATTGATGAGTATTGTAGAGTAGGGCTTGTGCAATTTGGTTACGCATATTTTAACAAAAACTTGCACAAGGTTTTGAGTTTATGGGCTGAAAAATTAAGCCAAAGAGTGTTAAAAAAAGGCCAAAGCGTTGGCTATGGTGGAATGTATAGTGCAAAAGAAGATCTTGTAATAGCAACTTATGATTTAGGTTATGCAGATGGACTTTTACGTTATGATGGAAAAAAAGATTTTTTTCTTCCTAATGGAAAAAAAATACTTGGAAAAATGTCTATGGATAGTTTTTCTTGTGAAAATAGTGGCGATGTAATTTGTGTTATGAATGATGCAAATATTATGGCTAATTTTTTTAATACAATTAACTATGAAATTTTAGTCAAACTTTCTCCAAGTTTAAAAAGAATTGTAATTTAAGATAAAAAATACTAATATATCTTTAGGAAGGTGAAATATGGCATTTTTAAATTGGGCTATTTTGATTTTATTTTTATTCATAGTGTTTTTGCTAATTAACCGTTATGAAAGAAAAATGAAAATTTTATATAAGAATATAGAAATCTTAAAAAATGAGTGTAAAAAAAATAGCGAAAATATAGAACAAAATAGAATTTTAATAGAAAAAAATAGATCAAAAATTGAAGATATAAAAAATCAAGATTAATAAAAATTAATCTTGAAGTAACTTTGCTATTAATTCTAAAGGGTGTAAAAATTGTGTAGAAATTTTTTCATGCTCTAATGCATTTGAAATTTGCATTCTACAAGCTGAGCATTCTGCGCTAATGATCTCTATATCACTTTTTTGTATGTTTTGAGCTTTTTTTATGCCAACTTGCAAAGCTTTTTCATAATGATCCGTTTGCATGCTAACTCCACCAAAACCACAGCACTCATTTGACTTGATAAGTTCTTTAAAGATATAATTTTGCTTTAGTAAAGCTCTTGGCTCTTTAAAAACTCCTTGCATTTTTCTTGCATGGCAAGGATCATGATATGCAATTTTTGTGTTTATTTTTTTCTTTGTTTTTAAAAGTTCTTCTAAATTAGTGTATTCATAAAAATATTTTGTTGCAAGTAGTATTTTACTGGAAATATTTTTAGCTCTTATTGCCCATTCTTTATCATTTTGCATATGAAAAAAATGTTCATAGTCTATATTAATCATCGCAGAGCATGTTGCTTCTGGGATAATAATATAATCTAGTGTTTTTAATTTTTCTTCAAAATAAATGATATTTTTTTTAGCTAAGTTTTCTACACTGCTAAAATCTCCGGTAAAATAATGAGGAGCGCCACAACAAGATTGATCTTTTAATAAATCCACATTGATTTTAAGATGCTTACAAATTTCAAGCAAAGCAAAACCTGTATTAGTGTAAGAATAATTAGACAAACACCCTATAAAAAGACCTATGGTTTTTTCACCTTGATTGCTTATAAAATCAGGATTAGAGGCTAAAAAACTTTTTTTAGCTAAAGAAGGAAGCAAACGATCTTTTTTGATTAAAGGTAGGCTAAATTTAGCTTTCATTCCTAAATTTTTATCTTGCAAGCTAAAGGCACAACTTTGAAAAACATAGCCTAATCTTGCTAGGATATCTAAAATTTTTCTGTGTCTTAAAAAAAAGAAAGCAAGTTTTT
Organism: Campylobacter sp. GB48; assembly: GCF_049221845.1. Lineage (NCBI taxonomy): Bacteria > Pseudomonadati > Campylobacterota > Epsilonproteobacteria > Campylobacterales > Campylobacteraceae > Campylobacter > Campylobacter sp. GB48. The sequence continues at coordinate 4,820 of NZ_JBMJAR010000013.1, read as the reverse complement.
TATACCATGCTATGCCAAATTTTTGAGCTATATCAAAGCGTACTTTTTCAATAGCACTATCTACTCTTAAATGACTTGGGCAAACTTCAACGCAATTTGTACATAAAAAACATGATTCAAAAGTTTTTTTAAGATTTTTATCAAGTTCTAGTTCTCGGTTTTTATAAGCACTAATTAAATCCAAAAAACCACGAGGAGAAGTGCTCTCATCGTGGTTTATCTCATGTATAGTGCAAACTGGTATGCATTTGCCACATTTTACACAAGCATTAGAAATTTCATTAACATTTAGCATATTAAACCGTTTTAGAAAATACTTTTTTATCTTCACTAATGCGTTTTAAATATTTATCAAAACACATAGCAATATTACGTATTAAAAGTACTCCTGTTTCATTAACTTTGATATAATTTTCATCTATAGTAACAAATTCGCTAAGTTCCTCAAGCTCTTTTAAATCTTGTTGAAAATATTCAAAAAAATCAATCTTAAATTTATTTTCTATATTTTTTATATTAAGGGCAAAATTACTCATAAGTTCCATAATAACAGCTTTTCTTAATTCATCATCATCATCAAGCATAATACCTTTTTCACAAGGTAATCTACCCTCATCAATAGCTTTTTCGTAACTTGGCATGTCTTTGAAATTTTGCATATAATGTCTTTGTCCTTCACCTATACTTGTTAAGCCAATGCCAATTAAATCAGTTCCACCTTTTGTAGTATAGCCTTGGAAATTTCTATGCAAGCTACCATTTTCTAAAGCTTTAAAAAGTTCATCTTGTGGTTTTGCGAAATGATCCATTCCTATCATTTTATAACCATTTTGAGTTAAAAATTTTTCACAGTATTCTAAAATCTGAAGTTTTACATCAGGGCTTGGCAGTGTACTTTCATCAAATTTTCTCATATTTTTTTTAAGCCAAGGCACATGTGCATAGTTAAAAATAGCAAAACGATCAGGATTGATTAGCAATGCTTTTTCTAAAGTTTGCTTAAAACTTTCTAGGCTTTGATAAGGAAGACCATAGATTAAGTCCATATTTACTGAGTTAATCCCCTTTTTTCTTACCATATCTACTGCATTTTTGGTTAATTCAAAAGGTTGAATTCTATGAATCTCCTTTTGAACCTTTTCATCAAAATCTTGCACACCAAAACTAATACGATTAAAACCATTTTGGATTAAAACATCAGCTTGTTCTTCATTTAAAAATCTAGGATCAATTTCACAGCTTACTTCGCTATTATGGGTAAAATTTGGAAAAATGCTTTTTATTTTTAAAATCAAACTTTGTAATTGTTTAGCGCAAAAGAATGTAGGTGTACCACCACCAAAATGCATTTGAGCTACTTCTCTTTGAGTATCGATGATATTTGCTAAAAGATCAAGCTCTTTAAAAAGATAGTTTAAATATCTTTTTTTGCTTTCTTCTTTAGCGGTATATATTACATTACAACCACAAAAATAACAAGCACTTCTGCAAAAAGGCAAATGAAAGTACAAAGACAATTGTGCTTTTTGATCTTTTAAAATTTGTATATAATCTTCATATTTAAACTGAGTGTTAAACTCCACTGCAGTAGGATAAGAAGTGTATCTTGGGCCTGCTTTAGAGTATTTAACAAAGCTTTTATAATCTTTCATTTTGTTTTACCTTTTGCATCATTTCTTTCATATCAATAAATAAATTAGGATGTTTTATATGAATATTGTTAATTAATTGATCTAAATCAATATTTACTTCTTTTACACCTTTAGCAACTTGATGTTTAATTTCATCCATAGCAACTGTCCAAACATCGTTAAAATCAATAGGAATTTGTTGATAAATAGCCTTTTCTAGTTTAAGTTCAAAATTATCTTTTTGCATTTCTTTGGCATTTTGTAAAAACTCAATTAAGGTTTTTACAGAAAACATAGTCTTAACATCATCATTTTCATCTATTATAAACCATAGTTCAGGTGCTAACTCATGACCATTTTTTAGACTTAATTTTTTTTCTTTTTCATTAATATGGGTGAGATGAAATATGGTTTGATTATGTTTTTCTATGCCTAAATGGCTTGATAATTCGTTGATAATATCTTGGGAGCTTTTTTTACTTAGACTACTCAATCTTACTCCTTATTTGTTTAATAATTTTGCAATTTCTTTTGCATGATAGGTTATAATAAGCTTAGCTCCTGCTCTTTTGAAAGCAAGCATAGTTTCAAGCACTATTTTTTCATAGTCAATCACGCCTGCTTTTTGACCTGCTTTTAATAAAGCATATTCCCCACTTACATTATACACACAAAGTGGAAGTTTGGAATGATTTGCTATATCTTTAACTACATCTAAATACGCAAGCGCTGGTTTGACCATCAAAATATCAGCACCTTGTTTTTCATCTTCTAAGCTCTCACATAAGGCTTCTTTACCATTAGCAAAATCCATTTGATAGGTTTTTCTATCTCCATAACTTGGAGCAGAATCAGCCACATCTCTAAAAGGCCCATAATAAGCTGAGGCAAATTTAGTAGAATAGGCCATGATAGGTAAATTTTCAAAACCATTTTCATCTAAGGTTTTTCTTAAAGTTTCAATAATACCATCCATCATACCGCTTGGTGCTATCATATCAGCACCATTTTTTGCATGAATTAGGGCTTGTTTGGCTGAAATTTCTAAGGTTAAATCATTATCTACACTTTTACTTTTTGGATCAATAATACCACAATGACCATGGTCGGTATATTCACAAAAACAAAGATCAGTAATTACTACTAAATCAGGAAATTTTGCCTTAATAGTTCTTAGGCTTGTAGCAATCAAACCATCATCGCTTAATGCATCACTGCCACAGCTATCTTTTTTAGAACTTTCCAGTACACCAAATAAAATAACCGCTTTAATACCAAGATTAGCTAACTCTTCACACTCTTTTAAAATTTCATCCAAGCTCATTTGAAATACACCTGGCATAGATGTAATTTCATTTTTAATATTAATGCCATTTACAACAAAAAGGGGATAAATCAAATCGTCTAAATTTAAGGTATTTTCTTTTACTAAGCTTCTAATATTCTCATTAAGTCTTAATCTTCTAAAGCGTTTAAACATAAATTTCCTTTTTGTTTGTTAAAATTGCTTAAATTCTAGCATATTTTTTATAAAAAGGTAAAGTAAAATAATGACTATTCAAATTTCTGAAATAGCAAAACTTCCCACTTGTTTTGGAGAATTTAATATACAAAGTTTTAAAGAAAATGATAAAGAACATCTTTGTATTTTTAAAGGAAAATTAGAAAAAGAAGTTAATATTAGAATTCATTCAGAATGTTTAACGGGTGATGTTTTGGGAAGTTTAAAGTGTGATTGCGGAGAACAGCTTGATTTTTCTTTAAAATACATTCAAGAGCATGGTGGTATGGTAATTTATCTAAGACAAGAAGGAAGAGGTATAGGGCTTTTTAATAAAATTAATGCCTATGCATTGCAAGATAAGGGTTTTAATACTATAGAAGCAAATCATCAATTAGGTTTTAAAGCAGATGAGCGTAGTTATGAAATAGTGAATTTTATACTCAAACATTATAAGATTTCTAAAATTAATCTTTTGACTAATAATCCTGAAAAACTTAGTTCTTTAAAAGAAAAAGTAAATTTAAGAATTCCTATTTTAATAGAAGCTAATCGTTTTAATAAAGACTATTTAGAAATTAAACATACACAAATGGGACATTTAAATTGAAAAAATACGAAGAACAATTAAATTTTTTGCAAAATTTCAATAAAGATGATTTTTTCAAAAAAATTATACTCTATAAAAATTTATTGAAAAAATTTAATGCTGTGCATAATCTAACTCATCTTGAAAATATAGATGATAATATTATTGATAGTATAAAAATTTTAGACTTTTATGATTTAAGTTTTAAAAAAAAGGTTATAGATATTGGAAGTGGGGCTGGTTTTCCAGCGATATTTTTAGCCTGTATTTTACAAGAAAGTGAATTTTTTCTTTTTGAGCCTAGTGCTAAAAAAGCTTCTTTTCTAAGGGTAATTAAAACTGAACTTAATTTAAAAAATATAAACATTATAAAAGAAAAAATACAAAATCACCAGTCCTTTAAAGCAGATTTAATTACTTCAAGAGCTTTGATGGATATAAAACCTTTGATTGAAATTTCAAATGGTTTTTATGATGAAAATACTTTGTTTTTGCTTTATAAAGGTAGTGAGGTTTATGATGAACTACAAGAATTAAAAGATTATAAAATTTTCAACCGTGGTTTTAGAAATTATTGTCTTTTAAAGATAAAGGAAAAAATATGTTAATTTTTGGACATCCTTTGATAAATATGCAAAAATTTAGTCATTATGAAAATATTTTTATTAAAACCAATGTGAATTGTTTTGATTATAATGAACAAAATATAAAAAGTGCAAAAGAAGAAAAGGTGGATTTTGCCATATATGCTAAAAATGATAATGAGGTTTTGCTTTCTAATGCTTTAGGAGCAAAATATATTTTAATAGAAGATGAGAATCTGGCAAAAATTGCTTCAAAAATGGCTGAATTTTATATGTTTGATTCTAAAATTTTATTTTTACTGAATAATTTAGAAAATAATCTTAAAAAGGCTTATGAGTTAAATGTAGATGGGGTTTGTTTAAAATCTTATATCAGATAAAGTTAAACCCATAATGGGTTTAACTTATCATTTAAAACTTCTTCTTCCTAGCATCTTCTAAGATATCATTAGCTATTTTATTTACATTATCAGATATAGCTGCACTATCTTTTGCTATTTTTAAGTTCTCTTGGG
>NZ_JBMJAR010000012.1:0-38571 GCF_049221845.1 Campylobacter sp. GB48 | reverse complement strand
TAAAGCCTCCATTTGGTTAAATCCTTAAAACAATAAAATTATAATTATTTTTGCTTTAGTTTGTGATTAAATTCTAGTGTTATCTTTTAACCCTTTAATAACAGCATAAATGTAGTTTTTAAAAGCTTAGGAAAAGAATTAAAACAAGAAATTAAAATCATATTAAAACTTGTTAATCAAAATATTTATATTGAAGCTGGAACTGGAAAGCTACCTGAAAAAGTTGTTATTAGTGGAGGCGTTTATCAAGAAAGTATTCAATTAAAAATAGTCGATTATAAAGGTGTTGGAGATCATATAATGCCTGAACATTCTAATATATCAAAAGAAAGATTTTATTTTCATGAAAAAGGTATTATTGAAATACAATCAACTAATTCTTGTGTGGAAGGTAGTCATAGAAATGGTTTTATAAAATATGAATTTGAATACCATAAGAAAAAATATTATATTTTTGAATATTTTATTTGATTTTCTAGTGTTATCTTTTAACGGAATATATAAGTTTGAAGATTTAAATAATAAATATATAAAACCTACTTATTTACACTTGAAATTACCTTGAAAATCTAATGAATTTTTAAATAGCCTATATAAAATTTAATTTTTTATAGGCTAAATGTTTATTCACTCAATTTTAAGTGCAAAATACTCGTATAGGTTTTACCCTTATAGGTAGTCTTGAAAGTATATATTCCGTTGTGTTTTTTAGTAACTGGAGGACAAACACTTCCCCAAATATTTATACCTCCAAAATCTACTATAATAGTTCCCCATTTATTTGAAGGAAATTGTTTGCTTTTTCCATCGCCTTTTGGACTCCATACTATATCATCATGTTCCATTCCTTTAATACAAGATATAAATGGATATTTAGTATTACCACCATAAGCTGATTGATAAGTAAAACTCATATTATTTTTAGCATTCCAAGCGTCATTTTGATTATTAAAACCAAAAACATATAATTCCATAGTATTATCATCATTATAAGCTTTAGTAATATGTATTTCTCTATAATGATTTTTATAATATCCTTCTCCAATAGAGTTATTATTTCCAATAATTCCAACACTATTATATAAACTACCTTCCCCTATAGTAAAAAACAAGTCTGAAATTTGTATTTTAGTTCCTAAATTTAAACTTTGCCCCAAGCTTTTAGCGTTAGTATTAATGCTGTTATTAAAGGGTTAAAAGAAAACACTAGAATTTAATCACAAACTAAAGCAAAAATAATTATAATTTTATTGTTTTAAGGATTTAACCAAATGGAGGCTTTATTAAAGTCGAAAGGAGGTTAAGATGAGTGAAGTTATCGTTTTTATTATAGCTTTAATCGTTCTTATTTTAGTAATAAAACACTAAAATAAGAACTCTCATAAAAAACTAATTTTATTTTAAAAAAACCCTGCTTAGTTTATCCTTAAAACATAAGCCTTCATATTAGCAGGGTTGAGGGCTTATTTATCATAATTAATTAACACTTGAACTTCAGCACCATATAAATAACATCTTGTAGTTTGAGTATTAACAGCTCCTGCTTTTATATTAATTTTATTAACTCCTTTCCAATTTACCTTTTTATTAATTCCTCTAAACCCATTTTCCATTATTTCAAGATTATCATAACTATGTGTATAAATATCATGAACCTGAATAGCAAAATAATCATCAATTTCACGATATTTCCATTTAATTGTAACTGATTTTACTTTTTCAGGATTTGGTATATTGTAGTCTCCTAAACTTATTGGTTGCCATGCCAACCAACCTCCATTGCAAGTATAATTAGCAAAAGCATTTATCGGTATATTTGGTTGAAAATAAGGCTTTATAGTAATATTTTTTATAGGCTTATCACTACTCCTATTACTACTTACTTTTAAATTTATGCTGTTATTAAAGGGTGATTTTCCTTGACCATTTAAATAAGCCTCGCCTTTAGCATTAAATTTGCTATCTTTTGAGGTAATTTTTCCATCTCCACTTAAAGTCCATTCTACACTTGCATTTGGTTTTCCGCCTTTGACTGTTACTTTGAATGTTTCATCGCCTACAAGTTCAGTTTTATCACTTGAAATACTTAATTTGTATTGATATAAATTAATATCATTCATAGTAAAAGTTTCTTTGGTATCTCCACTTTTAATATATTTAAATTGTGGTTTTATCTTTTTAGTATTAAAATCACTTATTTTGTGATAAGCAATTGTCGCTTCGCCTTTGTTATTTACTTGCACACTATCGCTTTTTGGTTTAATTACTCCATTTGTAATAGGTTCTATTACACTATCAGGTAAAAGTCCTTTTATTAAAATTGAATAATCTGTGTCATAATCTATAGTTTTTTCGTGTTTGCCATAAAGAGTAGAATTAAATACTGGATATGTTATTACTGGTGTGAAAGTTCTTAAATCATACACAATAGTTTTATTTGAATTTTTACCTACACCTGAAGTAACAATTTTAATAGGGGTTTTAAATGGAGTTTTTGAAGTTAATAAGGCTTTAGCTTCTCCATTTTGATCAAAGCTTAGTTCTTGATTACTTAATGTGCCATCGCCAGTTAAATCCCATTCTACTTTTTCATTTGGCTTTCCTCCCGTAACTTTAACTTCAGTTTTATCTAAAACTAAATCTTTTGTAGGTAAGCCATTTTCATAAGCGTCAAGCTTATCTTTTTCACTATCCATTGCTAAAGAATATTGATAAAGTTTGATATTATCTTTAACTTCAATTTTATTTGCAAGACTTTGATTATAAATAGCTGTAATTTCTAAATTTTTTACATTATAATCTTTAACTCCTTCAAATACTACTTTGCTCTCTCCTTTTTCATTAGAAATAGTTTCTTTGTTATTACTAATTCTAATTTTCTTACCGCTATTAGTATCTTTTGCTATCCATTCTACTTTAGTATTTGGCATTAGTCCTGTAAGTTTAACTTCAAACTCACTCACATAATCAATTGTTCCATTTTCAAATGGAGCATTTGTAACTGGGTGCTTGTGAGTTGGTAAAATCATAGTGGCTTTATAATTTTTAACCTCTAATTCTTTGATTTTTTCACTCACTAATTCATCATTAGTATTTTTAGCAAAGATTTTAACTTTACCATTATTTTCTAAGCCTATGATTTTAACTTTGCTTTCGCCTTTATTATCTGCGATAATTTCTAATTCTTTAGTGGTAGAGCTTTTATTTTCATTTTCTAAGACAAATAAAGCTTTATCCTCGCCCTCTAATCTCCACTTTACATTAGTTTTATTTGGGCGTAAATTTTTATAAGTAGCAATTGCTATTTCTTTATTTCCTATGACTTCTTTATCAATACTTAAATCATTATCGTTATTACCAAATACCATAATTTGCACAGGTGCTTTAAACTCAACCCCATTAACACTAGCAATAACTTTAACTTCTTCTTTATCTTTCATAGTATCATCAGCTTTATATTTAATAGTAGCATTACCATTGTTATCAGTTGTATCTGAAGTATTTGTTTTAATTAATTCGCCTTTGCCTATTAATCTCCAAACAACTTTTAAATTATTAGCTAAATTTCCACCTGCTAAAGTGATAAGACTTTCTTCAAATCTTTCTATTTTTTCAGGATCTGCTTTAATTTTAAAATCAAGTTTTATAATTGAAATAGGAAATTTGCCATTTGCTTCGCCAGCTACTGCATTTAAATCAGTTTTTGGAGTGCAAGAGCGAATAATTTGCACATAAACTTTTCCGCTATTATCTGTAATATAATCAAAACCTTTTTCAAATACTACACAAGAATGAGTTGGTGTAACTCTCATAGGAGTATTTTTTACTACTTCATCAAAGCCATTTTTTAATAATATACAATGTTTATCATTACCCAAATCTCCACAATAAGAAATATGATACTTATTTGGAGTTGCTCTATATTCAAGAACCATAGAATAATCTCTATCAATAAATTGAGTTCTAGTGCCTTCAATGGTATTACTAATTCCTGCTAGTTTTGGTTCAAATGCTAATTTCATAGCTTTTTCATCAAGTGGTATATTAATGTTTGCATTAATTGAAGTATTCTTTTTAGAACTCTCTGCACTTCTGCTATGACTTAAAGTAAAAGTTAGTGCAGGGAATGGAGAATATGAAATTCCCCCTTCATATATTAATGGATTTTTTTCTAAATCATCTACGCTATTTGCTCCAAAAACACCTACTTTATCGCCATACCATTGTCCCATTTTTGCAAAAACTGAAACATTAATAAAAGATGGAAAAGCATATTTTATTTTTGCGTCCCAACCATTTGCAGGGCGTTCTTGCACATAATCTTTATCAAAATCATAGCTATCTATCCAGTTGCTTAATCTTTGATAAACATTTGCATTAAATGCGAGTGTATCTACCATAGCTTCAGCACCTAAAGACATTCTTTTATGTCCTCTGCTAAAATCATGATCATAGACTGAGTTTAGTCCTAACATAATATTACCTGAATTATTTAAAGCTGTTGCATTTGGATAATATCTTATACCCCCACCAAAGTGTCCTATGGTTCTATCATTAGCAAATTCGCCTATACCACTTTGTAAAAAATAAGATATTTTTGGATTATCTTCACTTACAATAGGTAAAAGTGCTTTAGCATTACCACTAAAACCACTTCTTTCGTTGTAATTAAATGAAAAATCTGTATTAATAGAAGTATTTAATGAATCAATAAATTCTTTAGCTAACTCATTTGCACTTGCATTTAAATAAGAACTTGCCATATTTTTTACAATTTCTTCTTTGCTCTTGCTATCTTCACTATCATAAATAGCACCAGCTGTTTGAATAACTTTCATTACTTTATTTGAAAATTCTTGATCTTCTTTGCTTAAATTATCATCTTTTTTACTATCATTTAAAGCTTCTTGTGTTTTTAAATTTTCATTATAATAGTTTGCATTTGTAGGGTGCTTTAAATAAATGCTTTCAAAAGGTTTTTTAATAATTTTTTTGTCTTTAAAATTAGTATGAGTGTGTTCTTTGATAACTTCTTTATCATCAAACTCAAGCCACTTAGCTGAAATATATTCTTCTTTATTAGCTAATTTAGCCCACTTAGTGCCAGTTTCGTTAGTAATGACATTTTCAATATCTAATATTCTATTTTCTCTATAAATTTCTACTTGTTTGCTTTTAACATTTGGTTTTTCTCTTGAGATTATGCGATGAGCTTTTACTTTTGCTTTTCTTATAGTTTGTTCTTGAAAATTTGCATTATCTTCTTCGTTATTAATTTCTTTTAAATTATTATCAAGATTGTTTTTTTCTTGAATTAGTTGTTCTTTTTTAGCAATTAATTCATTATTGTTTGAATTATTACTTAATTCTTTGTCTATATTTCTGATTTCTTTGTTTATTTTTGCATATTTAGCATAGATTTCTTGCTCACTAAGTTCTTTATTATCTTTTTCTTCTTTTATAATTTCACTAGCTTCATTAACTTGTGTTTCTTGTGATTGAATAGTGTTTATGCTTTGGGTGCTTGAAGGTAAAATTTCATTATCAGTATTAGCTGATGAAATAATTTTTTTACTTAATATTTCAATCTCACTATCTACATTGTCAAAAATAATACTTGAATGTGTTTGATTTATTAAAGATGAACTTAATAAAAAAGACAACAAGATTTTTCTTAATATCCTTTTTTTTGGATATTTTGTTTTTAAAGATTTTTTATATAGTACTGATTTCATTTTACCCTCTTTAGTTCTTATTAAAATACTTCTTCTTCCGTATTATCTGTTTGAGCAAAATTTTCAACAGAATTATCTTCTTTAGTTGCTTGGTGATCTATATTTTGCTTTTCTTTTTGATGGACAAATTCAAAATTATCAACTATAACTTGAAAACCAGTTCTTTTATTTTGATTTTCATCTTCATAAACTGAAGTAAAAATCCTTCCTTTGCATAAGAATTTATCTCCTTTTTTTAAGTAATTTGCTAAAGCATTTACCCTATTTGTTCCAAAAACAACCAAAGGAATCCAATCTGTGTGTTTTATTTCCTCATTTGCTTTTTTAGTAATAGTCGTAATTGCTAAACTATTTTTTGCTAAAAGTTCTTTTTTTCCTTGAGATACTTCCCAATCTTTACCAAGAAAACCACATAATACTACTTCATTCATTTTTTCATCTCCTTATTTTAATTTTGGCTTATTTTTTTCATCAAAACACATAAACTTACAACCATTTTTATACTCACTACATCCCCACCAATAAGTCCCTTTTGTATTTTTTCTTCTTATTAAATAACCATTTTTACATTCAGGGCAACTATATTGTTTTTCTTTTGATAATTGTGAGAATTGATTCATACTCCCATTTTCTTTTATTTTCAAAATTTCACTATTAACCTCCTTTAATATATTTTGTAAGAAATCTTCTTTTTTTATTGTGCCTTGTTCAATCATTTTTTGTTGCTCAAACCATAAAGCAGTCATATCAGGATATTTAAGAGTTTCAGGTGCTAAAGATATTAAGAGTCTTCCTTTTTTAGTAGATTTAACAACTTGTTTTTTATCTTTACTTACCTCAATATATCCTTGCTCAATTAAATTTTTAATATGAGTTGATCTAGTAGCAGGTGTTCCAATACCTCCATTTTCACCTTTTTTGTCTTTATCTTTTTCAATTAATAATTTTTTTATTTTTTCATCTTTCACATATTTAGCAACACTATTTAAATCCTTTAATAAAGAATCCATCGTGTAATAAGGACGCGGTTTTGTTTGCTTTTTCTCTATTTCAATATCTTTAATTTTACAAGCACTATTATTCTCTATTAGTGAAATGTCTAAATGATTATTAGTATCTTCATTGTCTTTTTCATCACTTTGCTTGAAAAATTTTCTAAAACCCTCGCTAATATTTTTGCTTTGAGAAGTGCCAAATACACTCTTATCATAAGTTTGTATCTCAAGATTTGTAACTTCATATTCTCTTGGTTTAAAAAACTGAATCACAAATCTTTTTGCTATTAAAATATAGATATTCTTTTCTTCTTCTTTTAAAAGCCCACAATCAAAATTGTTTTGAGTTGGTATTATTCCATAGTGAGCGGAAATATTTTTGTCATTAAAAGCTTTGCTTTTAATGCTTAAATCACTCTTTTCAAGCAATAAACTTAAATCACTATCATTATTTTTTATATTTGATTTAATAGAATTTAAAATATTTGGAGCTTGTTCAAACATTGTTTCAGGTAAGTATTGACAATCTGATCTATTGTAAGTTATGGCTTTATATTTTTCTCTTAAATTTTGAGTGATTTCTAATGTTTTATCAGGTGAATAGCCATATAATTTAGCACACTCTGCTTGCAAAATTAAAAGACTATAAGGCAAAGGAGGATATTCTTTCTTTTTTTCTTTAAAAACACTAATTAACCCCGTTTTATTAATATTGATTTCTTTTATTTGTTTAGCAATATTTTCATCGATAATCTTTTCTTCTGTTTTTAATCTTGCATTAAATACTTTTCCATTTATTTCAAATTTTCCTAGCAATGAATAATAATCTATGCTTTTAAAATTTTCATATTCATTATCTCTTGCTGTTATAAGCCCTAAAATTGGAGTTTGAACTCTTCCTAAAGTAAGAACTTCTCTAAAACCACTTTTTTGCTGTGCTACACTTGTATAAGCTCTTGTAAGATTAATACCTACAATCCAATCAGCTTGACTTCTTGCAAATCCTCTTTCACTCATTCCTTTAAATTGAGAATTCGGCTTCATTTTAGAAATTTCAGCTTTAACTGCTTTTGGAGTTAAATCATTAATTAAAACTCTAAAAACAGGTTTTTTTGTTTTTGAATACTGAATAATTTCATCAATAAGAATTTGACCCTCATCATCTGCGTCACCGCAATGAACAATACTGTCTACTTGATCATTTTTAATCAATTTGCAGATAATTTCTAATTGTTTTTTGCTATTATTTATAGGAATATATTTAAATTCTTTAATGTCCAAAGGCAAATCATTTAAATTCCACAACTTCCATTTTTCATTATAAAATTCAGGTGTTGCTAATCTCAATATATGACCAAAAGCCCAAGTAATTAAATTATCGCCTTTTTGAATATAACCTTCAAATTTCTTAACATTACCATCTAAACCTTCTGCAATTGCTCTACCAAGTTCAGGTTTTTCCGCTATAAACAATCTCATCTTTTACCTTTTATCTTTATTTGTTTTACACCCTTGTAATAAGGGTGTAAAATTTATCTTTCGATATCTTTTTCTTTGCTTGGAGCTTGAGTTTCTTGCTCTATTGTTTGTTCTTTAGAAAAACCATCTTGTTGTTTTGCTTTTTGCTCTTTCATTTCGGCTTCATTTTTTATTTCAAAACCACTACTTGAAACAATCGCTAAATAGCCATCACCTTTTTCAAATTTAGTTTTTTCTAGAGCAAATTTAATATCATCATTTGAAAGTTTAATATTTGTGTCAAGATAAAAACTTTTGCTACCATCTTGATTTTGAAATTCACTAATTCCAATTCCTTCAATTAAAGCTTTTCCAGCCTCTCTTTTATCGTTGATTGTGTGATAAAACCTTTTAGTTTCTTCATTCCAGTTATTATTGATAAAAATATGATTATCTCTATTTTTTCTTTCAACTGCATCTGTTGGAACTAAAACAATATTATGAGATTCTTTATCTCTATTTACGAAATAATTTTTCCATTCATTATTTACTTTAAAAGAAGCTGTTACAGCTCCTTTATCCATTCCAGCAACTTTTCCAGCCTCTTCTATCACATCAACTAAAGCAGTAGCAATTTGTCTTTGCTTGATCTCACCTGTTTGAGTGTCTTTATAGTTTAATGCGTTATTTACATCAACCATAAGTCTTGGATTATTTCCATTTGATAACTTTACGAATGCCATTTTTTTCTCCTTAATAAAAATTTTTATGTTTTGTTTTTTGGTTTTTGGTTTGGGAATTTAAAAAAAATATATATAATTACATGTTCATTCACCTCCTTGTAGTGTGATATGAATGCCATTCTCATCTTTATTAAGAATGGTTTTGTTTTTTGGGAAGCTCAAAGTTAAGCTTTTGTCTTTATTTTCTTTTATAATGATAGAGCTTAACTTTTGGGCGTTTTGGGTTATTTTTTTATAATCTTCGTATTTTAAGTATACGATGAAAGAAAAAACTCCAAAAGAAAACCCAAATAAAACAAAAAACATCAATGAAACAATCATAGTTTGTTTGATATTTTTAGTTAGCTTCGAAAAAATTTTAGAAAAATCCAAAATTGCATTTTTTTCTTTTTCTAAAAACACTTTTAAAGTTTGATCATATGTTTGTAAGCTATCACTTAATCTAGCTTCGGTTTTTGACCTAAAATCCTTTAAATCATCATTACTTACTTTTAAAGCACTATTTAATGATTCAAGAAATGTATTATCAAAATTAACTAAAGAATTATCAAGTGCAGTTTTTAGTTCCATTGCTTTTTGACTAAATTCTTCTATTTCTAATTTTGAAAAAGATGAGTTCAAACTATCAAGTTCTGTTTTAATCAAAAGCGTTTTATTGATTATTTCCAATTCTTCTTGACTTGGGGGATTTTTAAAATACGAAATTAGAGAATCAATATTCATTTTAAGTTTATAAAAATTTTGCTCTAAATCTTTAAAAATTCCTTCTTTGGTATTCTCATCAAGAATATTATTTAAGCCTATATTGATAGTATTATTAATGATTTCTAAGATTTTTATCTGCTCATCAATAATTTCTTGATAGTTGCAAATTTTTACTTCATCAAATAAAGAATTATTCATATCTTCTTGATCTATTTGCTCATTAGGTAAGCTTTGATTTTCTTCAGTCATTTTTTATCCAACATTTTTTATTAATAAAAATCTTTTTATAAAAAACCCATTTCCACTTAAAACCTACTCTCTCGCGATGTTTCTCTCTTAAATTATCAGGAAGTAAGTTATATTCTTGTTCAGAAATTTCTTTTAATTCATAACCTCTTTTCCAACTGACATCCTCTATAAAATTTTTAGAGCATATATACTCAAAACCTTGATAATCAGTATAAGAACTAGATTGCAATAGGTAACAAGATTGCGATAATTGTGGATTTATTCTATATCCATAATGTTCTATTTCTTCACAAGCACCATCATCACATACTCTTTCTACCCATAAAAGTTTTTTTTCTACTCTTTTATTAAGTTCTTCCAAAGAACATTCACCATCTAAATGAGCTAAGATATCATTCTTATATTTAAGCATTTCAGTATCACTATTATCCACAGGACATAAATTTAAAAAATCTTTTCTCGCTTGTATGGTTTTCCAAGGCTTTTTAAACTTAATTGCAAAATATCTTGCAATCGCTGCACTACATTCAGGTGGTTTAATAGGCGAAGCTAAACAAAGCATAGCTTCACAAGCATATCTAGTATCCCCACTTAAATAATCCAATTTTATAGCTTTTAAATTTGAGAACATAAACATAGCTAAAATTATTGATATCAATTTTATTTTCATTTTTTATTCTCCTTTTTTTTTAATTTTTTTGGCTTCTTGTATCATTTTCTTTTCTACAATTTCATCTTGATTAATGGTTTTAATCACGGTTGGTTTAATCTCATTATTATCAAATAAAGAATTACTCATTTATCTCTCCATCTTTTGCATGAAAAAAAAGCATATTGATAGTATTTTTATCTCCCTTAATAATGCTTATAGGCTGTAAGATCATTTCTGCTTCAACACCATTTTTTTTAAAATACTCTTCATATTCTTGAATGATATTTTTTTCGCCTATTAAGATAATTCTTTTTGCATTATGAGCCAAAAGAAAAGTTTTTACTATTTGCTCATTAGTGAGCAAGCCTTCTTTATTTTTTGTAAGCTCTATTTGATAAATCCAGTCCATATTGCTTAACTTTGAATCTTTAGGAACAAATCTATATTTTTCCTCCAATAAAGAATTATTCAAGGTTAGCTTTGAACCGCCTTCAAGTTTTTTAGGTTTTGGTGCAGAACTTGCACATCCTATAAAAATTACACTTGCTAATAAAAGCAAACTAAGCGTTTTTTTCATTATTTTCTCCTGTTGTTGGTATTTGTATGCGACACTCTCCTCTTTGAAAAGCTCCTTTTAAGATATGTTCTTTAGGTATGCCTTTAATTTTTGCCAAAGTTGGAGAGACTTGTTTAAACTTATCAATAAAATATGGATCGTTATAATAAAAAGCTTTTTTGCATAAAATAGGCTTTCCATTATCTATAGTAATAAGCTCATCTTCAAAAGACATTTCTCGAAGTTCTTGTGGAAGCATTAATGCCCTACTTGCTTCACTATAACTTGTAGATCCACCACTTGCCCCTACACTTCTTGATCTTGTTTTAAATGTAGTATTACCAAGTATTCTACTAATCTCCTCTGCATCTTCTTGTTCTCTTGGGGTATAAAAAATTTGACAAGCATGGTTAGTCAAAAGAGTTTTTGCTCCATCATCCCCATATCCATCAGGAGCAGGTGCTTTAAGTTGAGATTTTGATTGATAAATCATCAAAGAACGCATTAAATAACCTGCCATAAAACTTACTGCTGAAAGATATATAGGAATTTTTCTAGGTGCTGTAAATTCATCCATAAGCATTAAACAAGTATATTTAATTTGTGGATTTTGTTCAGGAAGTTCTTTTGTATTCAAAAGAATTAACTGCGACCAAAAAATATTCAATATAAATTTTGCATTAGTTAATTGATCAGGGGTTATACCTATATAAATAGTCATTTTCTTTTTGCGTAAATCTCTCAAATCAAAATCACTAGTTTGAGTAGAAAGTTTTAATACCTCTGCTTCAAAAGGAGTTAAAGGCTCGTTAAAAGAAGACATAACTCCTGATTTTGTATTATCACTTGAAATACTAAAATAAGTTTCTAACCTTCTTTTTGTGATATCTGAAAGCAGATCATCACAATTTGATAAGTACTTATAAGTATTATCAAATCCATTTATTTTTTTACCCTCATATTCAAAAGTAAAACCTTTTGAAAGTTGTAATATTCCAAAAAAACTAAATTCTGTTTTTAAGTTAAATGTTTCTAAAAAAAGTTTCCCATCTTCTTTTAAATTTAAATCTTTCCACAAATAACAAAGTCCTATAAATAGGTTTTGTGCAAGACCATTAAAGAATTGAGTTGTAGAATCCCCTTCTTTTGGATAAATGATATTTGCTAAATCCATTAGCTGACTATCACAATTATCACTATCACTCATATCAATATAAGTTAAAGGGTTGTAACGATGAGTTCTTTTTGAAAATGGATTAAAAAGAAAAACATCTTGACCCAAAACTTCTTTTCTATATTTACTTGTAAAATCAAAACATTCTTGTTTTATATCCTGAACAACAGCACTCTCTTTCCAATCCATTAAATTTGGTATTACAATACCAACCCCTTTACCACTTCTTGTTGGAGCTCCCAAAGCCACAAACTGAGGACCTTTAAATCTTAAAAATTTTCCCTTATATTTTCCGATGATTATTCCATTGTCTGAAAATAATTTCATTTTTTTAATTTCTGCTAAATTTGCAAATCTTGCCTCGCCAAATTGAGTTTTTTTGCTTTTAGCTATTAATGCTAAAAGCGTTAAAACAATAACACTAAAACCAAACATACCAAAGAAAGAAATATAAGCTTTTGGGTAAGCATTTATTAATGCCTCAAAAGTGAATTTAAGATTGTAAAACCCAAGAATTCTTTTTAAGCTTACATCATTAAGATAAAACATCACAAAAGGGCTTAAAAAATAAGCTATTAATAGTGAAAAAATACTTATAAAAACAAGCATTACAATCTTATCTTTCATTTTCCACTCCTTTTATTTTTGTAGAAAAGCTTTCTAATTTTTGTTTAAAATAATCAGAATTTTTTTCTTGTTTTAAAGATTTTTCTTCATAATAAGCTTTAACTTTTGGATTTTTAAATTCCATTCTCTTATTAAGATTTCTATCAGAATAAAAAGTTATAATAATTTCATCAGAGGGGGATAGTGGCGGAATGAGACCCTCCCCTTTGATCTTATCAGTAGCAACCCTAAAACGAACACCTTCTTTATTTTCCCATTCATATACTTTACCATCTTTGTTTTGATCTTCAAGGAATGGCTCTTTAAAGACTTTCAAATATTCTCTTATAGAGTTACCAAGATTTAAAAGCTCTTCAATCTTTATTTCTCCTTCGCTTTCTTTTGCTAAATGTAATTTGATATGTTCAGCACCTCTTCCTTTGTCTCTTTTTGTGTTATGCCAACCCTTAACATAATGGACAACATAATCAATGATTGCCTCTTCAATAATCTCTAATTCTGTATTAATTGGAGTTGAGTTTTTATCGTTAAAACTCACATTATAAATTCCTCTTTTTTCTTTATTTGCCATTTTTCATCTCTTTAAAATATATTTGACTAATATGTCTTTTTCCATTATGAGCTCTAATATGGACAACTACATCAATAAGATTTTTAAGCATATCTTGTATTTTTTCAAAAGGTATTTTTTGACCTTGAGTATTTTGTAAAGTCATCAAAGCCAAACGCTCGAATGTTTCAGAAGTGCTTCCTGCATGGCAACTTGTAATGCTACCACCATGCCCACTAGAAAGAACATTGATAAAATCATAAGTTTCAGCACCTCTAAGCTCTGCCAATAAGATTCTATCAGGCTTCATTCTAAGACATGATTTTAAAAGAGTTGCAGAATTTAAAAAATCTTCATTTTTAGCTTCACTAGGATAAAAAAGTTGTACAAAATTTTTATGCTCATAAAATTTTATTTCTTCAACATCTTCTATAGTTATAATTCTTTGTTCTTTGGGAATAAAATCAATTAAAGTTTTCATAAAAGTTGTTTTACCGCTTCCTGTACCTCCTGCTATAATGATATTTTTTTCATACTCTACTGCTTTACAAATAAAATCTTTAAAATTTTTAGCCTCATAAAGCTTTTTCAACTCCTCATCCAAAGGATTTGTTATAAAATGATCAGTTTTTATTTCTTCAAAAAGACCACTTTTAACATGATCTTGTATTAAAAATCTTTTCTCACTTGGTTTTCTAATTGTAATTGAAATATGCTCTTTTTTAGTCGCTGGTGGAATTACTACCTGAACCCTTTCACCTCCATGTAATATACAAGAAAGGATAGGGCGTGATTCATCTATCTTATCTTCTTTAAAAGAAGCTAAAGAAGTAGCAAACGATTTAGAAGCTTCATAATCTAATTTACTTGTTTCTTCTTGCCATTTTCCATCATTAGTTTGTATGAAAATATTTTCTTTGCCGTTGTAGCATATTTCAGTTACGCTGGAATTAGCCAAATGCTTTCCAAAAAAATCATTAGCTAATTTTTCTAGGGTTCTTGAATTACTCATTAAAAGCCCTTTCTTTTTAATTGATAAACCTTAGAAAAATCAATATCTTTATTAACATATACACCTACTAAATCACCATGATTTTTATAAAGAGTTGGTTGGATATTAATCATTTTTTCTAAAGCAGTATTAGCTATTTCACGAGAAGTTTCTCTTGAATTTTCCGTATAATCAACGCTATTTTCTTTTTTATTAATAACTTGATTAGCTAAAATATTTAAAGAATCATCAATTATTGATAATAAAATAGCTGAACCAAAGCGTTTCATATAATGATGATCTACCCATCCTTGTATTCCACTTGCTCCAAGCTCATCAGTTGCACCTGAATAAACTGGTATAATAATATTATTAGGCGTTCTTATTTCTTGCCAAATAACAAAAAGCCTATCCATACCATCATTTAATTGCCCTGAACTAAAACTTCCTGTAATGGTGCTTCCTTTTTCAATTAAAAGAACATTGCCATTTGAAGAATAAACATCATTTGAAACAATACAAGCAATACCCCCTTTAATAGTGCTAACTAAACGAGTTTTTAAAGAACAACCTATATAAGTTCCTTTAGATAATAATAAATTTGGATCAAACTGACTAACACTAGCACTAGTTGGGGTAAAAACATCGCCGATAAAATCATTTGATCCATTAGATAATAAAGCATTGTCTCCTTGCATAGGTTTAGAATTAAAAATATTATTTGAGCTTTCTTGTGTATTGTTTTCTTGATTAAAAGCCCCACCATCACTACTACTACTTACCACAACTAACCCTGCACCTTTTACTATTCTTGGTTGTAAAGGTTTTGAGATAAGCTCGAAAGGATTTTCTTTTGGAGTTACTTCAACGGGTTTTTCCTGTTCTCTTTCTTTCAATACTTCTTCAAAGCTCTTTGTTTCTTCTTTAACAGGTTCTTCTTTTTGAGGCAAAATAAAATCTTTTAATTTCACACTACTAGCAATGTCTTTATTAACTTCTTTTGCTTGTGTATTTGCAGTATCATCACTACTACCAATAAAAGATTTTGCAAAGATATATGCAAAAATCAATAATATAAATACACAAGCAATAAAGAATACATAGATTTGAATTTTTTTAACATTAACGCTTTGTGCTTGCAACTCACTTTGTAAATCCATATCTTTTAATTCTTGTTTTTCTTGATTACTCATTGCTCATTTCCTAATAAAGATTGTTCTAGTAAAAGTGTTTTACTTGGATCGTTTATTACTCTTTGTATATTTTCATTAGAGGTTTCTCTAGTTTTATCTAAAGGATTTTTTCCATAGCCATTATTAAAAATTCCAACAACCTTATCTCCACTTCTTAGTAGAATTTGTTTTGCAATTTTTTGAACTACTAAAACATCATATTTTCCATCTTTTTTAATGTGAGTATTTAAGATCATTTCTTTGCCGTTTTCATATAAAAATACACTCGGAAATGTTTTTGTGTTATCAAAACCTAAGTAAGTAAAAACACCATCATCATAAGCATAATTTGGTGCTATATCTTCACTTCCTTTATTCGCTTTCATTAAAAAATCCCAGTTTCTAGGAACTATATTTTTATCAAGCTCTTCTCTTACAATTTTCTTTTCTAGCTCTTTTTTTATTTTATTCTCTTGCTTTAAGATTTTATCAGCGTGGCTAAAAGACAATTTATAAGTTGCTTGCTTGCTATCATTAGTTAGCAATAAATCAAAAATATAAGTTTTTAAATTAGTAGTAACAATTAAATTTGTTTTCCAGTCTTTTGGATTTGGATCAACGATCATCTCTTTTTGCTGACCTTGATTATAAGGATCATTTTCTACAAAAAGTCTAGTTTTATAAGCTTTTGGTTTAATAAATAAAAGATTTTTTTTCTCTATTAAATCCCAACCTTCAGAAAATCCTGTAGCGGTATTTATAATGACTTCTTCATCGCTAAATTCAATCATACTTACAAAACCATTTCTAGCTACCATTTTAAAAACATCTTTAGAGTTATACTCAGCATGTGCTACGCGTTGATCGTATTCTGATTTTTGCGGTTCATTTAATGCAAAAACAGGTAAAGCCAAAAATGAAAAAGAAAGGGCTAGGCTAATATTTTTTATCATCTTATTTCCTCATCAACTCTATAGTTAGTAACCTTAAAGCCAAGAGGGTTTAAAATTCTATTTTCTTCACTTGTTTTTGCTAGTAAAAAATCATACGCTAAGGTTATAACTTTGGTTGATTGTTGTGTGCTTTTTGTTACAGAATCTTTTTTAGTAATTAATGCTCTTATAGTAGAGGTTTTTACTCCATTGCTATTTCCAAGAACAATACTTAAAATCTTAACGCTTACTTCAACATTATCTTTATAAATTTGATCTAAAGCATTATCACCAGCATAGATAGCTCTATACTCATTTGCAACATTTTCATCACTCATTAATTGAGTAAGAACATAATCTTGATTTAAAAACTTATAATAATAACCTTCTCTAGCTTTTATATATTGAGAGATAAAGTATTTATCTAAAGCTTCAATAGAACTAATTTGCTCTTCTTGTAAGCTAGTAATAATATCCACCATACCAGTAGTATTATCCACTCTAATCACATAAGGTTCAGTAGTTTTTAATGGTGTTAAGAAAATTACAGCAATTACAGCAATAATTGATATTGCCATACTTATAAATGCAACTAACCAAGCTCTTTGATTTGATTTTTCAATCAAATATCTTACACTTGCTTCAAAATTCAAAGCATTAGAATTAATTTCATTTTGGTTTTTCAATTTTATGTTTAAAAGAAGTTAGTATAATCAACCTAAGGCTGATTAACCAAAGGGTTCCCAGCCTTTGATTAATCAAATCTTGCCTTAGAAATGAGGTGAATTAATTTGAATAATCATATTCTAGTAATTATTATACTACTATGTATAATAATAGTCAAGGCTTATTAGCTTTGGTTTCCCCTTTTTTAAAGGGGATACTAGAAACCCTTTGGCTTTATACTAACTTTCCTTATCTCCTTTCTTTAAAATTTGTTTTTATTTAAATTAATTTGGTTTTAAATTACCTGTAAAACCCATAGCTAAACCTCTAAAACCATCTATTTTACGGACTTGGAATGTAAGCTCAAAATTGAGCTTACATTGGAAATACCCTATTTCTCGCAATTCATTTAAAATATCTCTAATAGATTTTAAAACACTACTCATTTTTCAAGCTCCTTATTTTTACTTGCTATATGATTGAAATTGTTTAGTTTTTCTTGAAAATATGCTTTGCTTTTGTTTTCTTGTGATATAATACTTTCAACAGAGTTGTGAAAATCGAGGTCGTTAAACTCTCGGTGAGAATGACCCCGCTCACCCCTCTCTGTTTTGCTATGAGCAGTTAATAATCTGTGTCCTTTTCCAAAATCTCTTTCGCCATATTTAAGAATGTTTCCATCATTTGCCTTAACACTCCAATCATATCCTTGTTGTCGTGGATTATATTTAGCTTCTACATTCTTAGCCACCTTAGGAAAAGATAACATCTCTTGCGTAGTAACCATTCCTCTTAAATTTGGATTATCCAAATGTTTTTTAATTTCTTTATCCATAAAGTCTTTATCTACTTTAATATCTCCTATATTGCTTTTAACCCTTGTATGTGTTTTATCTTCTTTTAACACTTTATACATTTGAGAACTTTCTTTTTTGCTTTGTCTATCCCAAGCAATATCTTTAAGATGAGTGATTCTTTGCTTGATTACATCAATAGTTGCTTCTAGTTGTTTAACATCATTTTCTAAAGATAAGATTTCTTGTTGCAATTCTTTATCACTCATCTTGTTGCTTATTTTTCTCATTTTTCAAGCTCCTTATTTTTACTTGCTATATGATTGAAATTGTTTAGTTTTTCTTGAAAATATGCTTTGCTTTTGTTTTCTTGTGATATAATTTTTTTGGTAGTTGCTGAATGTGCATTAGCACCAGATAATTTTTGATTATTACCGCCCAGCTTGGCAGGTCTCAAGGTGTGAAGGGAGTGGACGGCTTCACCAGTAACTACTTTAGGTCTAGGATTTTTAATAATTAGTTCAGGCTCTTTAACGACTTCTTTAATTGTCTTTGCAACTTCTTGCATATCCTTAAACATTTCAGGATGATTTGCATATAGTTTTTTTAAATCAGCAATTGCTTCTTTATCGCCTAAAAGTTCTGCTAGTTTTTCGCAAAGTTCAAATATTTCTAAATCTTTAGCATTGTTAATCACTATGGTGTTTAAAAGAAGTTAGTATAATTAAAAAGGGTGGAATGCCAAAGGGTGCCACCTTTGACATTCAATTTACCGCCCAGAAGGGAGGTGAGTCGAATGACTAAAATTATCCTAGTAATTATATTAGTTATGCTTTGCTTTGTCAAGGCATACTAATTTCCCTGCAATTATAGCAGGGTTTAGGATAATCCCTTTGGCTTTATACTAACTTTCTTTATCTCCTTTCTTTAAAATTTGTTTTCTAAAACTTCAGTTTCAATTATTTGCACATCTTTTTCTTTGAAAAAAAGATTTTGTTTTAAAACTTTTACAAAAACATCTCCTTGCTCCGTATGGTAAGTGATAGAATAATCAAACTCGCCAGCTTCAACCATCTTATCTTCATGATAAGAATTAGAATCATTTACAGCCTTTTTTAAAATCACATAAGACATACTCGGATAATTTAAAATAATTCTCTTTTTCTTTTTAATGTTTTCAAAGCTTTTAATGGAAGTTTCTTTTTCTTCTTTCCTTTCAAACACAGGAACAATTTCCATTTTTAAAAACTTTTCTTGATCTTTAATATCATTTACAGCAACCCAACCACTTTTATCATCAAACAAATAGTTATAATTAGTATTGTTTTTAATAGAACAAGCACTAAAAAAGATTGCACAAAATGCAAATAAAATTACCTTATGCTTCATTTCTCATCCTTTGTAATATGCTCTTTCCTAAAGACATAGCATTAGCACCTGCAACAGAAGCACCTGATTTCATAGCAGAATAAGCACCTTCTGTCATTTTAGAGCCTCCTTTTTGAGCATGCCCAAATAATTTTCCAAGAGTTTTTCCAGCAACAGAACTTATAGGATTGCTTACCCTTGAAAACACACTTTGCATAGCAGAATCTAAAGCAACGCTTCCTACTTTTTCAGCAAAAACCTTTGCTACAAAAACCATAGCAACTAATAAAACAGAGGAAAAAATCATTGATATTCCTATGAAAAATGAGTCAGCATCTGCATTCATATATTGATCTTGAGAATACCTAGCAAAACGATATATTTCTTTTGCAAAAACTTTAAAAAATAAGCTCATAAAAAGAACTAATAAGGTATTAGAAATAAGCAATGCAAGCCATTGAGTAAAAACATTTTTAGTGCTTTTATATAAAAGACAATAAAACATTAAAGGTGCAGCAATCACTAATATAGTTTGAGTAAAGGCAGTAGCATTAATCACTACTAAAGCAGGTAGCACAGCTATACCAAAACCTGTATAAATCATAGCTATACTAAATGCAGCAACTATAATGCTAAATCCACTAGCCTTAGCCCATATACTATCAGCTAAATTTCTAACTTCATTAAAAATAATATCAATTTGCTTATACATACTAAGGCTTCCACCAGCCCACTCATGAAAGCCATCCATAGCATTAATGACTAAAGTAAGCCATCCGCCGATATTTAAAGCAAAAGTGATGATCATAGCCTTAGCAGCTAAATCCCACATTACTTCTTTAGTAGGGCTTTGAGAACGACCAAATAAGATTTCATAACCCTTATACATAATAGTAATAACAAGGGTGATAGAAAAAAGCACAGCAAGTTGAGTCATTTTTTCACTCAGTGCTGCATTTCTTACTACTTCTAAAATCACATGAGTAGCATTACCAAGCTCTGTAAAAAAATTACCTTGCATGGTAAGCCTTAAAAGAAAATATGAGATTATAAAAATTTATAAGATTAAAAATTTGGATATAATTACATGGGGTTAGCCATAGGGCGGCAACCCTATGGCTCAATAAAACCTCAGAAAAGAGGTGATTTGTTTGAACCGAAAATATTTTATACTTATTATTATACTTCTTTGTATAGTAATAGTCAAGGCTTATTAAGCTCTTGCCCTGCTTTTGCAGGGATAAAATATTTTTTATTTTTCTACTTAAAAAATTAAAATAAAATACGAAACTACAAAAATTTATAAGATTAAAAATTTGGATATAATTTTTTGGGGTGTTTGCCACAAGGACTGCACCCTTGTGGCGAAAATCTAAGCCCCTAAAGGAGCTAAGATGAATGCCATAAAATTCATCATAGTTGTAATTATACTCCTTTGTATAATTATAGTCAAGGCTTTTTAGTCTTGCCCCACTTGTTGGGGTATGGTGGATTTTCCTTGTGGCTTTAAATCTAAAAATAGCTACTAATATAACTTTAGCATTGTTAATCACTATGGTGTTTAAAAGAAGTTAGTATAATTATCCTAAGGCTGATTAACCAAAGGGTTCCCAGCCTTTGATTAATCAAATCTTGCCTTAGAAAGAAGGTGAGAAACCTTGATTAATAAAATTCTAGTAATTATTATACTACTATGTATAATAATAGTCAAGGCTTATTAGCTTTGATTTCCCCTTTTTTAAAGGGGATACTAGAAACCCTTTGGCTTTATACTAACTTTCCTTATCTCCTTTCTTTAAAATTTGTTTTTATTTAAATTAATTTGGTTTTAAAATTAAGTTTTTGTAAAACTTGTGTTCTCATTTTTCAAGCTCCTTGTCTTTACTTGCTATATGATTGAAATTTTTTAGTTTTTCTTGAAAATATGCTTTGCTTTTGTTTTCTTGTGATATAATTTTGTTGGTGGATGTTGAAAGTGCTTCATAGCACTTAGATAATTCTTTTGAATTATTAGCGCAACGGTTTAACCATGTGGGTGCTGCTTTTGCAGATGGCGTCTCCACCAACATCTGCCTTACTTTAGATTTATTTATATTTTTTTTATTAGCATGAAAGATAACATTTATGCCATTATCATTTTCAATGGCAACCTCTCCGACTTTATGCGAATTTTCTATTTTTTTTACCGCTAAAAGCGCTCCTTTTCTTTTAGCTTTAGTAATAATTTTAGGACTTTCTACCACTTCTTTAATGGTATTAAAAAGATCTTGCATACTTTTAAACATCTCTGGATGCTTAAGATATAGTTTTTTTAAATCAGCAATTGCTTCTTTATCGCCTAAAAGTTCTGCTAGTTTTTCGCAAAGTTCAAATATTTCTAAATCTTTAACATTGTTAATCACTATGGTGTTTTAAGAAGTTTAAGAAGACTAAGGTATAATACCCCGAAGGGTTAGCCGTAGGCTGCAACCCTATGGCTTAATCTAACCCTTAGAATGGGGGTGAATTTATGTCATACAAAATTATAACTATAATTATACTTGTTTGTGTAATTATAGTCAAGGCTTATTAGCTTTGCCCCTTTTAAAGGGGTATAATTTTACCCTACGGCCTTTCTTAAACTTTCTTTATCTCCTTTCTTTAAAATTTGTTTTTATTTAAATTAATTTGGTTTTAAAATTAAGTTTTTGTAAAACTTGTGTTTTTCCATTTTTAAATTTTTCTACTATTTCATATTCTATTAGTTCTATAAATTTAGAATTTTGTTTTTGTTCTATTTCCTTTATAGCGCTTGCTATCTTTTCCTTATAAGGTGTATCAGGAAGATCATATTTGTTGTTATAATTTTCTAATTTTGGTGCATTGTTAAACGCATAATAACCTTGCTTTCTAATGCTTGGTAAGACTTCTTTAATAACCCATTGTCTAAAAGGCTTTGCTTTTGGCTTATCACTTCTCATTAAAACAAAGTAAAGCTGTGGTTCATCTATCATAGTAAATTCTTTTATTCCAAAACCTGTATCAAAGCTACGTCGATTTAATCTACGTAGCTCAAACTCCCTTAATATAGTATTTCTAACATCTCTTGAGTTTTGTATTTCTAAAATATCACAAATATCTTTCAAGCAAAACAAATGTTCATTGTTTTTATCTCTTATTGTTCTTACTTTTCCTAATTCTTTATTTTCAAATAAAATAACACTACTCATTTTTCAAGCTCCTTATTTTTACTTGCTATATGATTGAAATTGTTTAGTTTTTCTTGAAAATATGCTTTGCTTTTGTTTTCTTGTGATATAATTTTGTCGGTAGCCGATGAAATGTTCTCTTGAACCAGTCGCCCGTCAAGACTTTGGGCTTGAGTGTAGGGGGTGTGGGCGTCCCTACCATCGACTATCACTTCTTTTTTAGCCATTAATTCTAAGTTTTTTAATCTTTTTTCATTAGCATGAAAAATCTTATTGATATTTCCATCTTTACGAATACCTACTTCACCCATTTTTTCTTCATTAAGTTTTTTTCCAGCTATAAAATCTTTTTCATTTTTAGGTCTAGGATTTTTAATGATTAGTTCAGGCTCTTTGGTAACTATTTGAATTAAATTAGAAACTTGCTTTTTATCTACAAACATTTCAGGGTGGCGTTTTTCTAAAGTTCTTAAATCAGCAATTGCTTCTTTATCGCCTAAAAGTTCTGCTAGTTTTTCGCAAAGTTCAAATATTTCTAAATCTTTAGCATTGTTAATCACTATGGTGTTTGAAAGAAGTTAGTATAATTGTAAAGGGTAGAATGCCAAAGGCGGCTACCTTTGGCATTTAATAACGCCCAGAAAGGCGGTGATTTAAATGTCACAAAAAATCATTATAGCTATTATATTAATAATGCTTTGCTTTGTCAAGGCTTATTGATATACCCTGCATTAGCAGGGCTTTAATGATTTTTCCCTTTGGCTTTATACTAACTTTCTTTATCTCCTTTCTTTAAAATTTGTTTTTTTTAAATTAATTTGGTTTTAAAATTAAGTTTTTGTAAAACTTGTGTTTTTCCATTTTTAAATTTTTCTACTATTTCATATTCTATTAGTTCTATAAATTTAGAATTTTGTTTTTGTTCTATTTCCTTTATAGCGTTTGCTATCTTTTCCTTATAAGGTGTATCAGGAAGATCATAATGTTTTAGTTGTTTTATTTTTTCTATTTCTTTGTTTTTAATGATTTGTTCCATTTGATTAAAAGCATTGATAAAAGCAATTTTAAATTGTAAAGCTTTTTTACCTGTAAAACCCATAGCTAAAAGTGTGAATGCATCACGAGTTAGATTATAACAACGATCTTTTCTTGTTTTTCCTTTAACCTTACCAAAACCCCTAATTTCAGTATTTCTATAGGTCTCCTCAAAATTGAGGAGACCTTGAGAAGCCCCTATTTCTCGCAATTCATTTAAAATGAGTTTAATATCTGCTAATACATTATCATGTCTTTTCCCAAACACTTTAGCTATATCTAAACTTGTGCAAAAAATTTGCTCATCTTTGTTTTCAAAGATGACATCTATATTGTTAATATTAATAACACTACTCATTTTTCACTCCTATTTAGTCAAATAAAGCATCAGCTTCTTTATCATATTTTTTTCTAAGCTCGCCATAATCCAAAGGCTCTTTCCCCATTGATTCTGCAAACAGCTGTGCTGCTTGATCTTGTCTTATTCTTCTTTGATTTTCATAATGCATATTAGAAATTTCAAGATTAGTTTTAATGATTTCTAGTTTGGTTTTTTCTACATTAATCGCATTGTTAATGTCATTAGTTTCTTTAATATCTTTTGATTCTATAAGTCTTTGGTGTAGTTTTTCTAAAGACTTTGCTACGGTATTAACTTGGATAGAAGCTTGATTATAATGCTCCACTTGAGCTGCATAAGTAATCATATCCATTCTACATATTCTTTTTCGCTCTTCACTCAAATAACTAGCATTGCAACGATCAAAAAGAGTGAATTTTCTAAATGTTTCTTTGCTTTTATCGCTTAAAAAGCCTTGTGGATCTTGCAATACATCATCATAAAAAGATTGTATGTTTTGTCCAGCTTGTGCAAAATCTAAATAAATTTGTTTTGTGTCTCTCATAAAAGACACTGAGTCTCTTGCACCTGTTTTAGACATAAGCTCATTTTGATAAGCTTGAATTTGTTGTTGATAATGTTTAACCGTATCTTGCCATCTTGTAGCTTGTTTAGCCCATTCTGCAATTTCTTTTGCATTTTGGGTTGCCATTTGTGAATTTGCAGTCGCATCAACTACAGGAATACCAGCACTAAAAGCTAAATTTACAATACATAATGATGAAATTATGGAAAATAAAAATTTATTTTGTTTTTGGATATAATTTTTTAGGGTGTTTGCCACAAGGTTCGCACCCTTGTGGCTTAATTTGCACTCCGAAAGGAGGCGATTAAATTGAGTTATAACAAACTTATAATTGTAATTATACTCCTTTGTATAGTTACAGTCAAGACTTATTAGCCTTGCCCCATTTTTATGGGGATGAGATTTCCTTGTGGCTTTAAATCTAAAAACTTTAATATCATCAAACATCACTTCTTTACTCCTTATCTGATTAAAACTACTTTTATTTTTTTGTGTTATAATTTTTGCAACGATATAGTCATTTAGGTATCCTTTATCGTTAGAAAAAAATTGCGTAACTGTGTTGAAATACCCGATTGCTTTTTTAAGTAGTCGGGTTTTTTTTTGCCTTATTTTGGCGGTAGGGGTGTGGAAGGGAATTTCAACACATAAAGGAAAAACAATGGAACTTTTAATAAGCACCATTGTGTCTGTTGCTTGCACTATGGCAATTTTCTTTAAAGAAGAGATAAAACTCTTTTTTAAACGAACATAGTCCAACAACACGCAATCTTTTTCATGGGGAGAACGAAAGTTCTCTCTGCTTTTACTTAAACTTAATCTCATTGTTCTTCCTTATAAAATGTTTTAAGTTCATTGATTTTTTCTTCCAAAGTTTTGTTTTCTTGATTAAAGATATTTTCTATTTTTTCTATATAGCTTGTGCCTGTAGATAAAATTTTTAGGTTTTCTTTGCCTAAAGATGAAAGATCCAAAGAACAAACAACTGCTTCATCTTGTCTTTTAACAAGGAATTGTCGTTTGTGTGGGGCGAAGTTTTTAACTATTAAAAATTCATCTTTACTAAGACCTAGTCTTAAATACTCATCTTCTTTTGCTAAAGGGTTTGGTAAAAATATTTTTGTAGCAGATTGTTCAACTAAAGTATTTGCTATCTTTAGTTTTAAAAAGTCCTCTATACTTTGTGTAGCAAGTCTTAAAAAGCCATTTTGTTTTCTTATGGTTTTAAACTTGTTTTTTACTTCTTCTGCCACAATATCATTTTCTAACCACTTCCAAGCTTCATCAATATCTATACAAAGTCTTCTTCCATCTGCTAAATTCATAACACGCCAAAGAATAAAATAAGAGATTAATGCTGAAACATCTTTTTCATCTAAAAATTCAGTTCCATCAATACCAAATAAATTAATATCATCAGGAAAATCTAGATTGTCATATTCATTATCAAACACCCAGCCAAATTGTTTTCCTTTTTGGAATAAAGACAATCTACTTTTTAAAGAGTTATTGTCATTAAAATCATCTGTAATATTTTCAAGAAGTAAAGAAATAGGATATTTTCTTTCAGAAATTTCAAATTGAAACATTAGAGTATTTACAGCTTCATTGATTTGTTTTTCTTCTTTTGTATTAAGAATTTCGCCATTGCGTGTTACACATAGTTTTATTAGTTGTTTTAAAAATCTTAAATTTTCTTCATTAGTTTCAATCATAAAAGGATTAAACCCAGTAGGCTTACCATTTTTAATAGAAATATATCTACCGCCAGCACAAAGAATATTGCCTAAAGCACCTTTATCTTTATCTAAAAATACAGCTGTAAATTTCTTTTTATCTTCAGGTATGTTTGCAGGGAAGCTATCTTTATTAGCATACTTTATCATTTGATTAATGATAAAATTCATAAACACGGTTTTACCACCACCACTTTGACCTAAAATCAAAGTATTAGCTAAATTCAAATCACCAAATTCATCTTTGTTTTTCCCATCGCTTTTGTGGAAATTTAAAAAATATGGTTGTTTATTTGGTGTTTTTAAAATAGTTACAGCATCGCCCCAGCAATTTTTTTCTTTTTTACCCATTAAGAAATTATGTAATGCAACCAAAGATGAAAAATTTAAAGATGAAATCATATGAACTCTTGGGCGTATTGCAAAATTACTTGGAAATTGTGAAAAATAAGAAGCAGGTAGTGCAATATTTGCTAATGTTGAAGTAAAGCCTAAACTATTTAATGAAGTTATTACTTTATTAGTATTTTTCTTGCATTCATCAATGCTATCACCAAAAACACAAATACTAAAATGATAATTTCCAAAACTTATAACATTACTAATTAAATCATCTAATGCTAAATTTAATTGCTCTATCTGACTTACGCCATCATCTTCACTTGAAATTAGTTGATTGATTTGTTTGTTTAATGCTGATTTTGAATCATATTTTGATAAAGGAACAAAAGTTTGAGTGATAGTATAATCTACATCAAGATACATTAAAGAATCTAAAATACCTGAAAAAGTTTCATTAGAATAATCTTTAATTTCAATAATTCTAGCAAATCTTTTTGTATCATCATTGTAGTTTAGCTGAATCATATCGTGATTAAATTGAATATTTTTTAAAGTTCCTGTTAGATATTGATATATCGGAGTATCACAAACTACAACAGGATTAAATTTTCCACCTATTAAATAATTATAAAATTCTAATTGCTCGGAATATTTAATATTATTCTTTTTATATACACTTAATATTTTTGGTTTAAAATCTTTAATGTTAGCTTCAAGTTTTCCTAAGTATTCTTGGAATTTAAGAACAAAATTTGAAATTTCTTTTGCTTTTGATTTGTAATTTAATTTATTAAAAGTCTTTAGATCGATATTAGATTTTAAAGGCTTATAGACCAAAGTCAAATAAAGCGAATTTTGCTGAAAACTTTTTTTATCAAAACTCTTATGGTATTTCTCATCAATTTCCTTTAAAAAAGAATTTTCAAAATGAGAATCTAAAAATTCATGTAATTTAAATCTTACATTATGAAAATAAAAAGCAACAGGCTCATTAGAAAATGACATTATCATCATATTTAAAAGATTTTTTTTAAAAATTAAATTCTCATCTGACTCACACTCAAATTCTATACCTTCAATAAAAAATGTGCTAATTAGCATATGTTCTTTTGTAATAACAATGCTATCTGTAAGTAAAGAGCTATAAGGAATTAATTTTTCTAAACTTGGTTCAGCATGAAGTGGAAATATAGATAATCTTGGAAAATCATTATTAGTTGGCAATCGTTTATAACTTACGCTATTAAAAGTTTTAGCTTTATGGTATTTTCTACTCAAAAAATTACTAATAAATTTAGTTTTTAAAAAAAACAATCTAAACATTTGCTCATCTTTCTTAGTCATTGCTTTCATAATAAAATAAGAAATAACTCCAAAAATTAAAAGGAAAAATTGTTGTGTATAAACAGCTATTAAGATAAATCCTAAAATGTTTATTATAAAAGGCACTAAAGGCACTCCAAAAAGGAGTGCAGGGCGTGTTAATCCTTTAAAGAGCGGATCAAAATAGTTATTCATAAACTTTTAACCCACCAAAAGAGCAGCCAAAGAAGAAGCAGAACCTATAACAACACCACCAATTACCACTGGTAAAACTTCAGTCCATTGCTGTTTTAATATTGCCATTCTATAACCTGCAATACCAAAAGCTATTGTAATAGCAATAATAGAAACACCAAACAAAGCTGCTTCTATATCTTGTGCCAAAGTATTGACTTTATCAATACCGCCTGCAGCAAAAGCTAAATTTACAGCTAATACTATTAATAGTATTTTTTTAAACATTTAAAGGAGTCCTTTCATTAAAAAATAACGAACGATAAATTTAGCTCTTATATTAAATATAAATGTATTATTTAATTTTAATTTTTTATTAAAATTAAATGTGTAATAAACATTTTTTTTGATTTTGGATTAAAAAGGAGTAAATTTGGCAACTAAAAAATCAGATTTGTATAAAAAAATTATAAAGGTAAGAAGTAAAATTAAACAAAACTTAAAACATAAATCACGATTATATTTGAATCTAAAATTTCAGAGAAGAATATATGAGTAAAAAATATCCTTATTTTCTTTCAAACAAAATTTATTTTCATCCTATGATCTTATGGACTAACGTTAAATGTAAAAATTGCAATGAGAATAAATATATTGAATATACAGAAGATGAAGCATATAAAAAAGTTATCTGTCCAAAATGCAAAATGATGATTGATGTGCAACCACAAGAACAAAATTATACGCAAGGAAAGCAAAATGAAAAAGATAAATGAAGTTAAAGAATTAAACTATTTATGCTTTTTGTTTTTCGGCTCTTTTTGTGAAGAAGAATATCAATATTTTAGTAATATCAAAAAATAAGAAAAATGGAAAAATGAAAAATATAGATAAAGATAAAATATTAGAATGTATTAAAGAAACTATGAATTAAGAAAATCAAAGAAAATAAAAATCTTTTAAAATTAAAACTAAACGAAAAAAATAAAGCAGAGAAAATTTTAATTGCTTTATATAAAGAAAATAAAAAAGTTTTATTATCAAATTTATTTATATTAGATAAGGTAATAATGTATTACGCTCACAATAAGATGTTTGAAGAAATTAAAAAAGAACTTATTGAAATATAAACAACTTGAATCGAATTAAAAAATATGGAATATTAAAAATAAATTATATTTAATTTATATCTAATAAATATCTTTTTTATATTTTATACTTATGTATTTAATATTTTTACGATATAATTATGATATATAATAAATATCATAAGGATAAATATGATTATATCCATCTGTAATGAAAAAGGCGGAAGTGGCAAAAGCACATTAGCTGTAAATTTAGCAATTCTTTAATAACATAGCTTGAGCGGAGTTAGATAACATAGAATTAGAAAGAATATTGCTTTCTTGTTTTATGATAGAGTTTGCAAACTTTACTATTTTTTCACAAGGAGTAATATATTTTCCACTATTCCATAAAATTTTTCCATTTTCACTTACATTATATATCACAAATCTATATTCATTTAATCCTACCTTTAAAACCAAATCAATTAAAATTTTTTTTTGAGTTTTATTTTGTGTTGTAAATTTAATATCCGATAAGGTCCTAGTCACAGAGATCTCATAATCCAAAATTGTAATAATACCAATACAGTTTTCATCTATAATAGAATTATAGGTAAATTTTTTCACCTCAATACTTCCTTTTAAAATATTTTATATTATATCAAAATAGAGAATAATACTGATTTACAAGCATTATGCCTTCGTTTAATAAGTCTCGTGCTTCATCGATATCTCCAATAACTGCGGTGCTATTGTCATTAACTGACCAATGTGAATACGGATGCCTAATCTTGTTATATTTAGTATATAAATCATTTAAATATATTAATTGTTGCTCTAATAAAACTTTTTTCTTTTGATTATTACATTCATATAACCCATTTGTATTTCTTGAAAAGAAAGAAAAATAACTATTTCCTTTAGCTGTTTCTGTTGTTAAGCCCATCTTATCTCCAAGAATTCTATGCAAATAGTATTCATAAACCCTAAATATAGGTGTAACCAAACAAGTGTAATCTGGCATATAACCTGTAAGCATTGTATTATAAACCGCAGATAAAAGATTTGCGTAATGTTTTTGAGATACATGTCTATAATTAGGTATCATTTCCTGAAATTTTACTTCTACTTCTTTTTCTGTTAATGTTAAAGCATGGTAATCATTTAGCGTTTTGATTACAACTTGTTTATTTTGTAGGAGACAAATTGCGGTTGAGATAATTTTTTGAAATAACGCTGTTTGTTTTCCTTGTACATAAGATTTTGAATTTTTGTAACAATTGATAGTAACGGTATTATTTGCTTGACTAATTCTAATTCTAATTCTTTGTCTGTTTAAATCAATATTTTCCGTACTTAAAACAAGTTGTGAAATTTCTTCTTCATCAGATAATCCTATATTTTCTTTATTAATATATTGAACTATTTTTTCCCAATCTTGTTGTTTGTATCCATAGAAATAAACAGAACCATCATTATAAGTTTTATGCCCTTTTGTAAGTAAAGCATTTTTGGCAATAGAATCAACTTCTTCATTAAATCGAATACCTGAATGTGAAGGAACTTTTTCAAATTCGATTTGTAACATTTTCTCTTTTTCTTGAATAAAACTAACATATTTTTTAGTTACAGAATTGTTTGCTTTCCATTCTCCTTTTGCCCATTTTTCTATACCTTCATAATCATAATAAATTGTTATTTTAGATTTTTTATATTTTAGCGCCCAATTAATAGATTCTTTGACAGCTTCTAATTCTACTGCAACATTCGCCAGTGAAACAAATTCTTCCCCTAATTCCTTTGTAAATGTTTTATACAAATTATCTCGATTATTGTTGTGACTAAGTATAATCACACCAAACGATGATTTATTTTGTGCTTTATCATAGCTACCATCCACAAAAGCAATAATTTCATTTTCCGCAAGATTTGATATGGCTTTTTCTATTTTGGAATTAAGCTCATCACTTAAACTATTTATATTATTCTTAGATTCCAAATTATTATTTATATCAGACACATATTGCTCAGCTTCCTCTAGTGATAAAAAAGACTTATATTCTGCACCAGAAACACCTTTTACTTGTTTCTCACACTCACTCCACGTATTATATACTCCAGGATTTACTCCAACTCGAACTGCATAATATTTATTTTTAGCCATAACTGTTCACCTTGCAATTTAGTTTTAATTATATAATTATATATTATTTAATAAAATTTGGTTTCTTGATATAGAAAAACAATAATAAAAATTTTTATTGCTATTAATAATATAGTATATTATATAAATATCTTTTACATTTTTTATATATATTTTTATACTATGTATTTAATATTCTTATGATATAATTATGATATATAATAAATATCATAAGGATAAGTATGATTATATCCATCTGTAATGAAAAAGGCGGAAGTGGCAAAAGCACATTAGCTGTAAATTTAGCAATTAAGGCAGCTGAGAGTAAAAAGGTTTTATTGTGTGATAGCGATCCACAAAAATCTGTTATGACTTTTGTCAATATTAGAATGGAAGAAGGTATTAATAGAACATTCTCTGTTGTATCTAAAGTTGGCGAATCTTTAAAAGATTTTATACAAAAAGAAAAAAATAAAAATGAGTATGATTTAATTATTATCGATACTGGTGGTAGAGACTCAAAAGAAATGAGAATAGCATTAGGTTTTTCAGATGTTGTAATCATTCCTACAATCCCAAGTCAATTTGATGTTAGTGTTTTAGATAAAATGTTTACAATTATTAAAATGGCAAAGGAATTAAATAGAGATCTACAAACATTTGTTTTAATCAATAAAAGCTCTCCAAATCCTTTTTTAAATAAAAAGATTGAAGATTTAAGAGCCTATATTAAAGAGCAAGAAGATGACAATATTAAACTTTTAGATAATATTATCTGTGAAAGAGAAAAATATAAAACTTGCATTCAAATGGGTTTAGGAATTAGTGAAACAGAAATTAATTCTAACAATAAAGCTTTAGAAGAATTTAATACTTTCTATAATGAATTAATAAATAAAATCAAAGGATAATAAAATGGCATTTAAAAAAAATACAAATGTGAATTTAGATAGTTTTATTGAAGGAGCTACGGGAGAAACTTCAGCACAAAAAACCCCTACGCAATCTGGAAGAATCAAAAGAGATAAAAAGCTTCTTGTAGGTTTTACAAGTGAAGAATATGAAAGATTATCAAGTATGGCAGAACAAATGGGCATGGATAAAGGTGCTTTTATAAGATTTAAGGTGTTAAATAACTAAAAAATATTTTAAAAATATAATTTTGATATGTATATAATATATAAAAAATATTATATACATATTGTAATGATACATACTATTAAAAAATAATACTTCAAACAATTTTAGATATAATTGCATAATGGTAATAGCATATGTAAGAATTAGTACAGCAAAACAAGACTCAGAAGTCCAAAAACTCCAAATATATGAATATTGTATAAAAAACAAAATTAATATTGATGAAGTTATGGAAGTTGAAATGAGTTCAAGAAAAAGTTTAGAAAAAAGGCGTATGAATGAATTAAAAGATAAACTCAATGAAGGTGATTTATTAATTTGCACAGAACTTTCAAGATTAGGAAGAAGTATGCTTGAAGTTATTACATTAATATTAGAACTTTCTGAAAAGGGTGTGCAATTTGTTTTTTTACGACAACCTGAATTAAGTTCATTTAACAATCCTTCTCAAAAATTACTCCTTTCTTTCTACGCTTATGTTTCAGAAACAGAGAGAGACTTTATCTCACAAAGAACAAAAGCAGGACTTGCTAATGCACGCAAAAATGGAAAAAATATAGGTCGTCCTACAAATAGTTTTAATAGTATGTATGATAAAGATGAAGATCTAATAAAAGAGCTTATATCTAAAAAAATAACCTTACGCAATATTTGGAAATTTTTAGGCGAAAAAGGAACTTACAATAACTTTCATTATTTTTGCAAAAGAAGAAAATTGACATAATATATCATACTAATTTATAAATAATATTATATGGATATGTAAAAAATATCTATATAATATTTAAATTATATGTAATTAATATATTTAATCAAATAATGTTATACTTCTAAAATTCAATTTTAATATTCTTTGTATAAAATGTTATTTCCCAAAAACAAAACATTTTCTTAAAAGGATATTCTTACATGGCAAAAGAGATTGAACAATTTTTATAATGACTTAGAAAATTTATTCAACTCAATAAAATAAGATAGAAGATCTTAAAAAGAAATTGTGGAGCTAAAAAGCATTACAGGGGATAACATTGCAAAATATAAAAGAAAAGATTATTTAGAAGCATTAAGAGAAAACAATCGCATTATCATGGATGAAATAGAAAAATGGGTAAGCAAAATAAATTACAAAAGTGATTTTTTGCCAAAATCTGCAAAGATTTTAGAGGATTTAAATAAACATAATGAAATTAAAAAAATGTGATTGATTTTTGTATAACTAGTTAATACATTTTAGGAATGCTTTTTGCATACAAAATATTAACAAGATTTTAAGGTTATAAAAATGATAAAAGATATAACAATTAAACATTTTCGAGGTTTAGAAGAATTTGAAATCAAAGAATTTCAACAATTTAATATATTTGTAGGAGAAAATAGTTGTGGAAAAACGAGTATACTAGAGGCAATTTGTATGTGTTATAATGCAGAAGAACCGAATTATTTAATAAAAATTCAAAATTTTCGCAAAATTATAGTTATTCCCTCTAATATTTCTTCTATCTTTTATAATTTCGATTTTTCAAAGCCTATTGAATTTTATTCAAATTACGACTCCAGAAAAATAGAAGTTAAAATTTATCCTAAAATTTTAAAAGACTTTATACCTCAAGAAAATCTCAAGCAAAATTTTATGTTAGAACTTTATATCAATGGTTTAGAGTTTGAAACAAATAATGATGGACAAAAATCACAATCATCTTTTAGCATCCAATCTAATGGCGATGTTCATGATATTACAAAAAATGATAAGAAACCTCTTCTTTTGGCATTGTATCTCCCAAGTGATATTGAAAATTGGGGACTAAAATATTCTATAGATACCATAAGAAAAGAAAAGAAAAGCGATAAACTTATACATTACCTTAGATTATTTGATGAGCGTATATTAGATATAGAAACATTGGAGAATAATGTTTTAGTTAATCTTGAAGGAATAGATAAATTAATTAATATTAATTTTTTAGGAGAAGGATTTAAAAAATATACTTCTATTCTTGCTTTGATGCTAACCGTTAATCAATGGCATACTCGTTTTTGTATTTGTGTAGATGAAATAGAAAATGGTTTGCATTTTTCAAGTATGAAAAAATTGCTAAACAGTATAAAAGAGCTTTCTAAAGAATTTGATTTTCAGTTCTTCTTTACAACGCATAGTCTTGAATTTTTAGACATTGCACGCAATATTTTGAATGATAAAAGTAAAATTTTTAAAATAGTTTCCACAAAAAAAGGAACTAAAGCTTACCCCTATTCTCAAGAAGGAGAAGCTTATTTTACGATTGACAGAATAGATCCAAGAGGAAATAATGATGAATATTGAGATTTTTGTAGAAGGAAAGCACGATAAAGAATTTTTAGAACAATATTTAAAATTTTTAGGATATTCTGATGCGAAAATAATCTCTTGTGGTAGAAATACAATATATGGTGATATCATTTCAAAAATAAAAGAATTTAAAGACGACGATAAGAAAGTTTTACTTATTTTTGATGCTGATTCTGATTTTAATACAACACTCAATAGATTAATACAAGAAAGTTTAAATTTATTGGAAAATAAAGACATTTTCTTATTTCCAAACAACTATGACAATGGAGAATTAGAAACTCTTTTATTCAAAATTGCCAAAGAAAAGCAAATTTGCGAATGTTTTAAACAATACAAAAAATGCATTCAAAAATACAACGAAAAATACATAAACAACATCAATAAAAAATCAATGAGATATGCTTATTTTGAAGCTTTAGGTTTATCTTTATCTGATAATTCTAAAGAGAAAGAACAACGAAAAGAAGCGTATAAAGAAATTTTTGATTTAAATTCAAAATACCTTGAACCTTTCAAAAATTTTCTTCAAAATCATTTTAATCTATAATCTTGCATCTCTTTCAATCTCATTATTCCTAGAATTTGTCCATCGCAAGCTACTATCGGTTCGTTCTCGCTTTCCTTGCTGTAGCTGATTGAGTGCATTGATGTGCATAGGCATTTGAGTTCCTTTTCGCTCATGAACCACAGACTGTTCGGACAATATTCGCATAGAGTCTCTTTCTTTGGCAGATTCTCTTGGGATATTTGATTTATTACTGGACTCTTGTAAGATTCTCTGTCTATATTGTTCTGTATAATCTCTCTCATTGTTTTCCTTTATAGTATATTTTGGATTATTTTTTTCATCTGATTGCAATGGTTTTAGCTCTTTTTCTCTACCTAAAACAGAAGCGTCCCAAACAGATTTTTTTGCCATTTTGGTTACTTCAAAAGTCTTTCCATTTGCTTTAATTTTTTTCTTAATTTGATATGTTTCTTGTCCTATAATTTTAAACTTTGCATATTCCCCTTTTAAAATTTTATTTTCTTTGATAACTCTTTCAAGATCATTACTCCATATTACAGCTATACCTTTTTTTGTTCTATATTTCACATAAAAACTATCTTTAGCTTTCTCATCAAGACTAAATTTATATTTTGCTTTTCCATAATCTAAAACTTGATAATAATGCATTTTAGTTTGTTCTTTATTTTTTTCAAGTTTATAGGATACTTCTTCATTGTTTTTTGAACGAATAGTTGCTTTTGCTTCCACACCTAAATTGTTTAATGCTTTAGCAAAAGATAATCTCAAATTCATTAAATCTGATTTTTTTGGATTAATTCTTTTTCCATTTTTATCTGCAACTTTTAAACAAACATGACAATGTGGATTGTCAGTATCATCATGAAAAGCAACTGCAAAAAAATTATCTGGATACATTTTTTTTAATGTCATTAAAACAGCTTTTTTCATTTTTTCTGGGGGTGCATTTTTATAATCTTGCATAGAAAAAACCATATTAATAGTATGTCTTTTTTCTTTTTTTTCTTGTCCAAATCTAGGAATAGGAGCGCCCTCATTTTCATAAATTTTTTTTAAAATTTTTAACTCATCTTTTCCTTTTAATATATCAAAATCACTTGTAATTATTTCTACTGTTCCTTCTCTTGAAATATAATCTAAATGTTTGCAAACTGCTTGCAAATTTTTCGAGCCTGATGTAATTTTTACAACGACTTCAGTGTTTTTTCTAAAAACTTTATTTGTTTTATTTGATATATTTTTTTTAACAAAATTATATGTAGATTTAGATCCAACTTCTATTTTAGTATAAACTCTTTTTGCTATGATCTCATCATCAAAAATTTTAAATCTTGACATTAAATTCTTTCATTATTTTTAAGAATAATTTTTTCTAATTCTTTGGATAATTTTTCAATATTTATTGAAATATCCTCAAAAGATTTTTCTAAATTTTTTTCATTTATTCTCACACTTTTTCCGCTTCTTAAAATTTTTAAAAGCTGATATATATTCCTTCCGATTGTGTTTATTTCTGTTCTTGCTAATATAAATTCATCGATATAATTTTTATCAAAAAATTTATCTTTATAAATATGATTTAAAGTTAAAATTCTTATTTGTTTTGTTGCAGTTCCATTTCCATTTTTCTTTGCAAAATCTGAAAATATTTTATATTCATCTTCAGTAAGTTTAAATCTAATTTCTTTTTTTGGTTCATTATTTTGATAATTTATTTTATCTATGGTGTTTATATTTTCTTTTTCATTATCATAAATATTTTTTAAAATTGTATTTATTATTTTACTAAAAGAAACTTTCATTTCTTTTTTTAGTCTAAGAAGATAAGAATAACTTTTTTCATCAAAATAAATATTAGTTTTTTTCATAAAAATTACAACACCTTTTATTGAGCCTCGCAGAGAATATTTTGCTATTTACTAAAAAAATGGTGTCATTTTTTGGAGTAAATAGCTATCCTGCTATTAATACATTTTTTACACCTGTATTTTAGTCAATTTATCTTTACATAAAAATTAATATTTTCAGCATTTATGATATAATTAATATATAAAAATTCACAAGGAGTAAGATGAGAAAAGATAGCAAAGAAATAGAATTACTCAAACAAGAGTATAAAGAAAAAATCCAAAAAGTAAAACAAAAAGAGAAAGAAAGAAAAGAGAAGCTTTGTAAGAAGCTAGGCTCTGAAATTATCTCTTTATTAGATAAAGATGATTTTAGAAATTTATTTTTTGATTATATTCAAAAAAATAATTTAGAAAAGATAAAATCATTATGTAGTGAAGTTGATGATTTTTTTAATATCAACTATACCAACAATAAGGAGGATAAAAGCAACTAAAAAAAATATAAACAATTTTTACAATAATCCAAAAAAACAAAACCAAAAAACAAAATTATTAAGGATGAAAAATGGAAAACATAGATATACAAGAAAATGAAAACAAAAACATAACATTTGAAAATATAAAAGTAAAAGTTATTGATAATTCATCATTATGTGAAGAATATCAAGAGTGTGTTTTTAATGGAACTTATGACAATACATCAAATCCTAAAGAGATTGAATCTCTTTTTAATACTTTAAAAACTTTTGATTCTTGTGAAAAGCTAAAACGAATGGAAAAATTATCTTTTTCAAAACAAGAAATTGCGTTTGAAATTATCACTGATGATTTAAAAATACCGCTAAAGGTAAGATTAGGTGATGGACATTTTGAGAAAGGTTTAGATGAATTAATTAAACTAGGTAGTCAAAATATTGATGCTAGTATTAACAAAAGAATCAATCCAAAAATAAAAGAAAATTTTGACAAAATATTATCTCCGCTTAAAGCTGAAAATTTTCAAAATATTCTAAATGGAACTTTTGAAGCAATTAAAGAAGTTGGAGTTTTATCAAATGCGAATGAATTTTCTAATTTTGTTTCAGAATTTTTAAAAGCTTACAAGGAAACTCAACAAACATCTGAAAGTAATAAAACCATAGATAATTCAAAAGATAAGAAAAAAGATAAAAACTATTTTTTTAAAAAAGTTGATGAGTTTTTTCAAAAAAAGCTTAATTCTCGTGAAAGGGAACATGTTCGGACTAACGAAAAATCTTTTTCTAAATCACTATAAAATTTAAAAGGATTATCGATGTATTATAATAGTTCAACCAACACCTCCCTAGCCCTTCAATCATTTAAAAAATCACTTGAAGAAGAAGGATTAATTATAGATAATTTACCTATTATGGATGGTAAAATTCATAGAGTAAAAAC